>NZ_JBFWLF010000217.1:0-7982 GCF_050252275.1 Citrobacter sp.
TGATGGATGGATTCGATTTGGGTATTGGCATTTTATTTCCTGTCATTCGCGACGCTGACGATCGCGATGTGATGGTTAACAGCGTCGCTCCGGTCTGGGACGGTAATGAAACCTGGCTGGTCCTCGGCGGAGCGGGATTATTTGGCGCGTTTCCGCTGGCCTATGCGGTGATTATTGACGCGCTGACGATCCCGCTGACGCTGATGCTTATCGGGCTGATTTTTCGCGGTGTCGCCTTTGAATTTCGCTTCAAAGCCACGCCAGCGCATCGCCCGTTCTGGGATAAAGCTTTTCTCTGCGGTTCGATTCTCGCGACGTTCACTCAGGGCGTGGTGGTGGGTGCGGTGATTAATGGTTTTGCCGTCACCGGGCGTCGTTTCAGCGGCGGGCCGTTTGACTGGCTCACCCCTTTCACCCTGTTCTGCGGCGCGGGACTGGTGGTCACTTACGCCCTGTTGGGCGCCACCTGGCTGGTAATGAAAAGTGAAAATCCGTTGCAGGATAAAATGCGAGACGTGGCGAAAAAGTTACTGCTGTTGATGCTGCTGGTGATTGCGATGATCAGCCTGTGGACGCCGCTGGCACACCCGGTGATAGCGGAACGCTGGTTTAGCCTGCCGAATCTGTGGTTCCTGCTGCCGGTTCCGCTACTGGTCGCGGTGATTAGCATCTGGCTATGGCGAACGCTTCATCAACCGCACCGCCACGCGCTGCCCTTTGTGTTGACTCTCGGGCTGATTTTCCTCGGCTTTAGCGGACTCGGGATCAGCATCTGGCCGCATATCATTCCACCATCCATTACGCTCTGGCAGGCAGCCGCACCCGCGCAGAGTCAGGGTTTCATGCTGGTCGGTGCGTTACTGATCATCCCTGTTATTCTGGTTTACACCTTCTGGAGTTATTACGTGTTTCGCGGCAAAGTTCAACATGGCGAGGGGTATCACTGATGCAACACTCTCTCTGGAAACGCCTGATGTGGCTGGTCATTTTGTGGGGCGGCAGCGTGCTGGCACTGGCCGCCGTAGGGATGTTCTTTCGCCTGATCATGACGGCGGCAGGATTTAAATCACATTAATGGGGCGCCGGATAGCGCTATGCGTATCCGGCAGCTTTGTTAGCCTTTACGCTTCGGCAGCGTTTTCATCAGCTCTTCCGGGCTGACGGAAGCCACCACGCTGCCAGGCAGCGGCATCTTCAGAATGTGATTTTTGATTTTACCAATCACATGCATTTCGCACGGACGGCAGTCAAATTTAAGCGTTAGCACCTCATCGCCGTTCACCAGTTGCATCGGCGTCGCCTTCCAGCTTTTGATATTGCCTTTCGCCTGCTTCGGACACAGATTAAAGGCAAAGCGCAGGCAGTGTTTGGTGATCATCACCGGCACCTCGCCCTTTTCTTCATGCGCTTCATAGGCCGCATCAATCAACTGCACGCCATAACGATGGTAAAACGCCCGCGCCTTATGGTTGTAAACATTGGCCAGAAAACTCAGGTGTGATTGCGGATAAACCGGCGCAGGCTCGGACACCGGCTTGCGAACGCCGCGCTGGTAGCTTGCAAGGCGCGCGGCATCCAGCATCTCTACCGCTTCCCGGCGGAACGCATTAAGCAGGCTGTTCGGCACAAACAGCGCGCCGGGCAAATTCACTGCGATATCGCGGGCGTAATAGATTGTCTGCCCCAGTTTTGCCAGTCCGTCCTTCAGCCCGTTCAGCGCTTTTTCCGCGTTGTTGGCCTCATCAAACTGTCCATCCAGCGTATGGGTGATACTGACGCCCTCTTCGCTGGTCAGCGTCAGGATCAGTTGTTCCTGCCAGCCGCCCAACTCAATATCCACCGCCACCCGACGCTCGCTCGAGGTTTTGGTTAACGCCTGCTGCCAGTTATGGTCAAGATTGCGGTTCAGCGGATGGTGTGGACGCAATTTATGCAGTTCGGCAGGCATTTCGTTCGGCCAGACGCGATAGCGATTTTGTCCGGTTTTTTCCACCGTATTGGCACGAAAGCCGACAACATCACGTTTGATCAGGACATTAAGGCCATCGCCGTTCGCCAGCGGCTCGCTGACCTCAACGTCCAGATGATCTTTCGCCACGTTCAGCACTTCACCCACCGGCAGGCCGATAAACTTCGGCGAATCAAAAGCGCCGATATCCCCTTTGCGCGCATTCACAAAGTAGTCGGTGCTGCCGCGATGAAAGGTTTTGTCCGTTGACGGGGTAAAGAAATGTTCCGTGCGTCCGGCGGAAGCCCGCGCCAGGTCACCGCGATCCTCAATGATGGCATCCAGCATCTGCCGATAGTGCGCGGTAATGTTCTTCACGTAACTCATGTCTTTGTAACGCCCTTCAATCTTGAAGGAACGCACACCGGCGTCGACCAGCGCGCCAAGGTTAGCGGTCTGATCGTTATCTTTCATCGACAGCAGGTGTTTTTCATACGACACCACCCGTCCCTGATCGTCCTTCAGGGTATATGGCAGACGGCACGCCTGCGAGCAGTCGCCACGGTTGGCGCTACGCCCCGTTTGCGCATGCGAGATATAACATTGCCCGGAATACGCCACGCACAGCGCCCCGTGGACAAAAAATTCGATGGTGGCATCGGTCGCCTGATGAATGGCTTGAATCTGCTCAAGACTCAGTTCACGCGCCAGCACGATCTGCGTGAACCCCACGTCAGCGAGAAATTTGGCTTTCTCCACGCTGCGAATATCGCATTGGGTACTGGCATGCAGTTCGATCGGCGGAATGTCGAGTTCCAGAATCCCCATGTCCTGCACAATCAACGCATCCACGCCGGTCTGGTAGAGATCGGTAATCAGTCGCTGTGCGGGTTCCAGTTCATCGTCGTGAAGGATCGTGTTCAGCGTGACAAAGATTTTTGCGCCATAGCGATGGGCGAACGGCACCAGCTCCGCGATATCTTGCATGCTATTGCTGGCATTATGACGCGCCCCAAAACCGGGACCACCGATATAGACGGCGTCCGCACCATGTAAAATGGCTTCGCGGGCGATGGCGGTATCACGTGCCGGGCTTAACAATTCAAGGCGATGTGGAGACGGGCGCATAGCGTTGTTTTTATCCAGTAGCAGCAAAATGGCGGCTATTGTAGTCAGAAGCGCCGCTTTGCGAAATAGTTTTCCCGCTTAACTGCGCGGGTAATGGATGAGCGAATGAAAGTGCACGGTCTGTTCGCTACTGTTGCGATAAGCATGGGCGCTATCGCCGGCAAAACGAATGCCTTCTCCGGCCCTGATGACGCGCCATTGCTGGTCAATGCACATCTCCAGATCGCCTGCGATTACCACCACATGTTCAATCACGCCCGCTTCGTGCGGCGTGGATTCGCTGAGCGCACCGGGTGCCAACAAAATTGAAAAGTGATCAAAACACAGCACCGGATCCCACGGGAACAACGGCGTCACGACCATCGCCTGCTCTTGCGGATCAAACGTCGGCAGTGGCTCAGATTCCGGCGGCGAAATAAAGGTAGAGAACGGGACATTCAGCCCGGTGGCAATCTTCCATAACGTCGCCACCGTGGGACTGGACTCGTTGCGCTCAATTTGCCCGAGCATCGCTTTTGACACACCGGTGGCCTCGGCCAGGCGCGATAAACTCCACTCACGCTGTTTGCGCAATGTTTTCAAGGTGTTCGCCAGATAGTGTGTCAGGTTGTCCATTGATATCCTCCCAATACATCAGCTTACCACTTGTACGTTATAACGCCCAAATGCTAGATTAAATGACCGTTATAACGCACAAGGAATGCCTATGCGTTCATTTTCCCTCCCCTTACCCACGCTGCTTTCTGGCTTTGTCGCCGTACTGGTCGGCTATGCCAGTTCAGCGGCCATCATCTGGCAGGCCGCCGTGGCGGCGGGTGCCAGTACCGCGCAAATTGCCGGCTGGATGAGCGCTCTGGGCCTCGCGATGGGGGTCAGTACGTTGATCCTGACGTTCTGGTATCGTGCGCCTGTATTGACAGCATGGTCAACACCCGGTGCGGCGCTGTTGGTGACTGGACTCCAGGGACTGACGCTGCCGGAGGCGATTGGCGTGTTCATCATCGCCAACGCGCTGATCGTGTTGTGCGGCGTGACCGGATTATTCGCCCGCCTGATGCAGGTCATCCCCCATTCGCTGGCGGCAGCCATGCTGGCCGGGATTTTGCTCCGCTTTGGCCTGCAGGCATTTGCCAGTCTCAATGATCAGTTTCTGCTTTGTGGCGGCATGTTGTTGGCGTGGTTGATTCTGAAGCGTATTGCACCGCGCTATGCGGTGATTGCGGCGCTGATTGCGGGTGCGGTCATTGCGTTATTTGAAGGTGACATTGCCACCTCTTCGTTAGCGATGACCCCGGTGTTGCCCACGTTTATTGCCCCTCAGTTTTCGCTGGCCCACTGTCTGGGGATTGCCGTACCGCTCTTTCTGGTGACGATGGCGTCGCAGAATGCGCCCGGTGTGGCGACCATGAAAGCTGCGGGTTACGATGTCCCCGTCTCGCCCCTGATCATTGTCACCGGATTACTGGCGCTGCTGTTATCTCCTTTCGGCGTTTATTCCATCTGCATTGCCGCTATCACGGCGGCGATTTGCCAGAGTCCGGAGGCCCATCCGGATGCAGCAAAACGCTGGCTGGCCGCCGCTGCTGCTGGCGTGTTCTACCTGTTAGCCGGCGTTTTCGGCAGTTCCATTACCGGGATGTTGGCGGCGCTGCCGACGAGCGGTATTCAGATGCTGGCAGGACTGGCACTACTGGGGACGATTTCGGGTAGCCTGTATCAGGCGTTGAGTCATGAAAACGAACGTGATGCCACCGTGGTGACGTTTCTGGTCACCGCCAGCGGGCTGACGCTGTACGGAATTGGTTCGGCGTTCTGGGGGCTGATCGCGGGCGGGATCTGTTACACCGTCTTAAGGCTGGCGCGACGCGCGTAACTGCGAGGGCGTCTTCCCGGTCACCTGCTTGAAACGGTTACTGAAGTGACTTGGCGAACTGAATCCGCAGGCCAGCGCAATCTCCGTTAACGGACGCTGTGAGTGACAGACCAGTTGCTTTGCCACTGCCATCCGGCGCTGCATCACGTACTGATGCGGTGCCATTTTCATCGACTGGCGGAACATTCTGGCGAAATGAAATTCGCTCAGCGCAGCTTCATGCGCCAGATCGGCAAGCGTCAGTGGTTCTGCCAGATGGGCGTCGATATAAGCCAGCACATTACGCAGCGTCACCGGCGCAAGTCCACCCGTTACCGTCGGCAACCGCCACTGCACGTTGCTGTAGTGCTGAATAAGATGGGTCATCAGCAATGACGACGCGGCGCTGAGCGTCAGGTGATTCGCGGGCTGGTGCCAGTCGTTGCCCAGTAAAAACTGGCGGTAAACCGCTGTAATCCCTGGATCGTTGCCAAACGTCCGTTCATCCAGCGTAAAACGGTAAGGGCTTTTATCCCAGACTTTTTCCCCGACTTCACGCAAATGCGCGTCAGTGCAGTAAAGATGCACGAACGAGAGGTCGTCGCGGATATCCCAGGTAGATTCACTCTCTTTTGGCAACAGGCAAAACCGGTCCGGTCCGCCCCCATTTTTCCAGCCTGAGGCCGTTTTTTGATAGCTCTCGTAGCCATCTGCCACATACAGACTGAGCGTGTGATGATCGCAATACTGCGTGATGGTATCGCGCTTATTCGACCATGCAGCTAACTGAACGCCCGAGCGCAGCTCGACCGACTCGTGTAACACGGCATTGTGCTGACTCAACTTTTCAAAGGCATCGTAGGACCGGGTCATACCACCACATAAACACTGTTATTCAGGCATTCAGTCTATCGCAGGTCATTGCGGTTACCACCCGTCCGACGGAAAAAAGCGCAAGATTTTGCAAGTATCCCGCAAGCCGATGAAAGCGCATCGCCCGTGCAATCTGCAACAGTGAATTATTAGGTATGAAGGGAGAAAATAATGAACGCACTATTATATTGTCTGGTCGTGGTGATCTGGGGTACCACGTGGATCGCCATTTATTTACAGCAAGGTCCGGTTGCCGCACCCGTCTCGATTTTCTGGCGTTTTGCGGTGGCGACGGCGTTGATGATGTTGATTATGCAGATTCGTGGAAAGTTACGGACGCTGTCGTTACGTGACCATCTGTTTTGTCTGCTGCAAGGCAGTTGCGTTTTTTGCTTTAACTTCTGGTGTTTTTACACGGCGGCCGCCTGGATCAATACCGGACTGGAATCAGTTATCTTTTCCATGGCGGTGCTGTTTAACGCGGTGAATAGCTTCTTCTTCTTTGGGCAAAAACCTCCGCTGCGGTTTTACTGCGCCGCCGCGCTGGGACTGACGGGTATCGTCACCCTCTTCTGGCAGGATCTGATGAACAGCGGATTTAGCGGATCGCTGCTGCTGGGGATTGGTCTGAGCGCGCTGGGGACATTTGGTTTCTCTCTGGGAAATATGATCAGCCTGCGCCATCAGAAAAAAGGTCTGGAAGTGATGACTACTAACAGTTGGGCCATGCTGTACGGCACGCTGCTGATTGCAACGATTGCCCTTCTGCGCGGGGATAGCTTCACTCCGCAATGGACCTTCAGCTACATCGGCGCCCTGCTGTATCTGGCGGTTTTCGGATCGGTCATCGCCTTCGGTGCCTACTTTACGCTGGTAGGAAGAATTGGCGCGAGTAATGCCGCGTACAGCACATTGCTCTTTCCGCTGGTTGCGCTGTCATTTTCTACGGTTTATGAAGGTTATAGCTGGCAGGTGAATGCGGTAGCGGGACTGCTTCTGATTCTGGTGGGAAACCTGGTGATGTTTGCCCGTCCACCGGCGCTGTTGCGCCGCCGGACAGCATAAAGAAACGCGCCATCAAACGATGGCGCGTCACGATTATTTCTGGTTTACATCAAACATGGTGGCATCCGTCGCCATGTCATCAACCACTTGTTTCAGCGTCTCAAATGCCATCGGCGTATTCTGGTTATTCAGATCTTTGCCTTCACCCTGACGCACGACTTTAATCACCGGCTTATTGGTCGCCGCATCAATTAACTCGCCTTCAAAGTAGAGATGGGTGTCCATCGTGCGGTGACCGGTTGCCATTTGGGTACCGGCAACCACCAACGCCACAGGCACCACTTCATAGAACTGCAGCCCTTCTTTGCTGGTATCCACCCCGGTGATCGCCCCGCGGAAGATCAGGCTACGCGGCCCCGGCGTGGTCACCAGCGGTTTACGTTGACCAATAGAGGTCTTCATCTTTGTGTTGGTGTAGTTTAACAACTGATCCAGCACATTCTGTCCAACCTGTGTGGAAGGTTTCGGGACCGGATAATAGGTTATTGGGTTCCAGACGATGTTGTCATATTTGGTATCACTAAAGTTGGGATCAACCCAACGCAATACCGGATGCCCCGTAGCAGATTTTGTTTCCTTAAGACCTGAATAGTCTTTTAAAAACCCCGAGTATTTATCAGGCTGCGTCACTTTTGAGGCACAGCCTGATAACGCCAGTAAACCAGTAAGCACTGCAACTTTAAATAAAGTATGAGTACGCATGAAACGATCCCTTAGAATATGCAGATATGCAGTTGAAATAGTAGCAAAGGGAAATCATCTGCGTTGGATTAAAAATGGTAACCAAAGCACAATTTTTTCAGAGCGCCCATTTTTAAGAAAAATGCTGGGCGCAGAGGGGGTTAGCGGAACATCGACTTAGGCTGTTTTACGTGCCAGCAGCGTGGCAAAGCGCAGTTTAATTCGGTTACCGTTGGCGTCAGTACGATGCAATTCACCAACATCTTCATTATATTTCAGTAAATCCCAGCCTTCGTAATAACGACGAAGTTCTCCTTCTTTAAACGCAAAGGGGAAACCCACGGTGCACGGAAAATCAGCGGTATCCATGGCGGCAACAATCAGGTTATAACCGCCTGGTTTAGTGCAGCGCTGCATATTCTCGATTAAGCCTGG
>NZ_JBFWLF010000218.1:0-7948 GCF_050252275.1 Citrobacter sp.
TTGGGGCTATCATAATACTGAATTATGGCCTTGGTTATCTGCTAAAGGAGGGGGCTGATGTCAAACAGAAGCCGTCGAGATAACGGTGGTCATAGTAGTACACCTGAAGATAGAGATACTCTTGGGGAAATCAGCACACCTCAGGCACAAGGTCAATGGGTTCTCAATGCGGTAAACAATCTTCGTGATGATCTGCGCCATACTAATGATCGTATAGATACTTTGCATGATAAGGTGGGGGAATCTCAATCTTCTTCTGGGCGGACAGCTGATACCCTGGAAAGAATTGAGGGCTTACTTAAAACGCAAAACGATAAACTCGAAGCACTAGAGCAATCGATTTCTGGGGCTAGAAATAAGGTAATAGGCGGGTTCATAGTGTTAACCCTCTTGGGCTCTGCTGGTGTTTGGTTGCTGGGTGACAAGCTCAAATTGATACTTGAAGCCATCTGGAAACTTGCACCTGGAAGTTAAATCCCACAAGATCTGTCTAAACCCGCCTCGGCGGGTTTTTTGTTTTTGCAGCAAATATTTTTTCCTCATGCGAATGGCCAAAATCATATCTGCAGAGGAAACGCCGTGCCGCCGTTCGCCGAAGCGCTGGTGCGTGCCAATTTGCCGGAACTCTGCCAGACGAAAGAAATTGCCGCATAAAAACATCATTCAATTCAACCCGCTACGGCGGGTTATAGTTTCACTTCCTGACATGTGATTAACAATTTGTGCTCTTAAACCGTTGATCATTTTCTTTCATGGGTATACTGTACATAAACACAGTACATGCAATGGAGGCTATTATGAAAGTTGAATTAACCATTGATCGCACTAAAGAACTTCCGAAGGGAGCTTTGCCCGCACTGGAGAAAGAATTGCTCAAGCGCCTTAGCAATCAGTATGAAAATTGCAGCCTGGTAATTCGTCGTGCTGGTTCAGACAGCCTGAGTGTTTTCGGTGGAAATAAAGACGATAAAAAAAACATCGAAAGCATCCTGCAGGAGACATGGGAAAGCGCTGACGACTGGTTCTATTAATGCCAGAAGCGTTATTACCCTGTTTATCCGGAGGGGTCAAAAGGTGACAAAAAAAGAAGAATTACCAACAAAAGGCTATGCAGTAATTAGATGTCATGATGGAGTTATTGTTGCGAGGCTTCATTCTTTTCCTGAATGCGAACGCGCCCTGATGTATCGGCGCGGCGGTGTCGTGTCGTTTATGCCGCTTCAGGAGGATGAAATTATAGGAACGCCAACCTTGTTTACTGAAATGCTGGAAAAAGCTGGTTATCGCGTTTCCCGGAAATCTGATACACTTCCTTCATAGGCCTGAACAACCTATACCTGCTGCGCCACGGAGAAAACGATGGCGCAAAACCACTTCAAAATACTACCCCCACTGACGTTACCCAGCGCCAGCGAATTTCTGTTGCCGCCCGTTAGGGAGGTGACATGAAACGGAGCTGGTTCACTCATTACGGGCTGACCACTGAGCAGGCCGACCAGCTGGTGGCACGTTACCGGGAAAAGGGCATTAAAACAGAGCGAAGTCTCGACTCTGATCCGTGTTTTTGGATTGTCAGTGCATTACTGACTGAAAACTCCGGCCCGGCCCACACTAAAAAATCGTATCGTTCGCGGATGTGGGGGTGATCGTGCACGTCTACGACATTACACCACTCGGTAAACCCAGAAAGACTCAGCGGGATAAATGGCAGAAACGTCCGCCGGTGCTTCGCTATCGTGCGTTCTGCGATGAAGTCAGGCTGAACCATGTCTCACTGCCTGAGTCAGGTTATCACGTCACATTCATACTCCCCATGCCCGCCAGTTGGAGCAGGAAGCGCCGCGGCGAAATGTGCGGGAAACCGCACCAGCAGAAACCAGACAAGGACAATCTCGAAAAGGCGTTGCTCGACGCGATATTTGATGACGACAGTCGCGTGTGGGACGGGCGCGTCACAAAAATCTGGGGAGAAAAGGGGCAAATAGTCATCCGGGAGATTGTTGAATGCGCGCACTGCTCAAACCCGTAATTGTTCGTGAAATGGGGCTGATAATGCTGAAGCCGGGCAGTGAGTTGTTCGGTCTGTTTCATCATGGCCGGGTGCTGATAGAAAAGCCTCCAGAGTATATGACGCGCTGGCCATCCGGGAAAATCCCTGATGCCCACCAGCCGCTGGCAGAAGACGGTGGTCTGGTGCCGTTTTTTACTGATGAACGGGTGATCCGCGCTGCTGGAGGAATTACGGCGCTGGAGGAATGGTTATGCCGTCGGGTGAGTCATTGCCAGTGGCCGCATTCAGAATATCACCACAGCGAGCTGGTTAATATACGACATGAGCCGGGGGCGATACGTGTCTGCTGGCATTGTGATAATCAGTTGCGGGCGCAGGCGACGGAGCAACTTTCGGCGCTGGCACGCAAGAACCTGATCGAGTGGGTGATTGATAACGTATTAGCTGCGCTAAGGTGTGGCAAAGACAGAGAACTTTCACTTGCAGAATTGTGCTGGTGGGCAGTGTATTCCGGCGTCGCCGCAGCGATACCGGAGGGGATTGCGAGCCGCGCTTTGGCACTGCCGAACGAACCGGTGCAGTCATTTTATAAGGAAAGTGAGATCGTCCCTTCGGTTCCGGCCACCAGCATTCTGGAAAAACGACTGGAATTGTTGCCGGGTGACTTTATTCAGGTAATACCGGAGACAAAGCCAGTTGTGATGCTGACCGTTGATCCGGAATCTCCGCAAACCCTTATGAAGCGGCCAAAACGCAGTCGCTGGGTAAATCCTGAATATGTCCGATGGGTGAAGACACTGCCGTGCGAATGTTGCGGGATGCCATCAGACGATCCCCATCATCTAATTGGACACGGGCAGGGAGGAATGGGAACAAAAGCCCATGACAGCTTTACCCTTCCACTGTGCCGTAAACATCACACAGAACTGCATAACGACCCGGTCAAGTTTGAACGTAAATACGGTTCTCAGCTTGAAATGTTGAAAAATGTGCTGGACCGGGCGTTCGCGCTTGGCGTGCTGGCATAAAGGAGAAAAACCATGACGCCACGTCAAAAACGTTCACACCGCGCAGCTCTGGAAAAGGCAGCGATAGCGCCGCGCAAAAGCTGGCTGGGGAAATGTACTCTCCTTACGGGGATTCAGTCGGCATGGATTAAATCACTGTTAACGATATGGGGAGAAGGTGTGAGCGGGGGAACTGCACCCCGAATGCCCAGGGGGCATGAATGCTGGAATGTACTGAGGGGAGGACGTTGGTCGGATAAAGCGCTGGAGCGTTTTACGGCTGCGCTGAACCAGGCTCGCAGTGAGGGATTGAAGGGGCAGCAGGCACTGAATCGCGCTCATACCATTCTGTGGCCACAGCCAGCCACCAGCGTAATCGATGAAGCTCTGCATAATGATGATGTTGATTTTGTAGAGCAATCCGTGTTGCTGGCGCTTGATGTCAATGATCCGGTATATGTCGTCGGTCTTCAGTATTACACCACGCGAAAAAAAATATCTGATATTACAAGAGAGTTGCGGATAATTGCGCCGTGGTTAACCCCTGAAAAGGCGAGGGAGCGTGTTAAATGGTGTCTGCAGATTTTCAGAGCGAAGGTTTATCTGTCAGCCCGGAAGCTTCTGGATGATTAGAAAGTATTTTTGTCTTTTAGTGCTATTTTTAGTTATGTACATTGAATTCTACCCAGAAAGTTAGATAATACATTCATGCTTGGCAGAGCTGCGCCACGATGGCAGCGATGAGAAGCGACAATTTGATTATGACGAGAGCCCCGCCAGTCGGGGCTTTTGCTTTCCGGCGATACGACAGGGGTATTCGCGAGGTGCATTGCACCAGTACCCCTGTCACATCGTCGTATTGCAAAATAACATCAAAGCCTCGGTATCTCGCCGGGCTTTGTCGTATTCAGGCCTCACTGACGAACGGCTCATTCCCCAATCCGCCAGTCGCTTGCGCAGAGGCCGCCTCATCCAACCCGCCGAGTGCGGGTTTTTAATTTCTTTCTATTACAAGAATATTGTCGTCATTTTTTACCACCTTGTATTCTCGTAATGATTTTACTGTAAGCAAGGATCCACTGGCGGTTATTAGTGAAATAGCTAGGGTGGTTCCAGAAATACCGATAGCGCCTAATGCTATAGGGGCAGAGACTAAACCTACAGCTCCAATAAAATTGTTCGCGTTATTAGATGAGTCAGATTGACTATTCTGTTGCTGGGTTGCTGCAAAGATTGATATTGATGTGGCTGCAATCGCTAATCCACCGAGAGCTACCGCCCACGCTACTGAGCCTGATGCTACGATCTTTGCGGTACCATCCTTCAATGAACCAGATATTTCTATTCTTGGCTCCTTGCCGAGAATCGCGGTTATTAGCTCTGCTTTTGTTGATACTTGAGTCATATGCCCCCCAGATTCCAAAATATGATTATCGACATACATTGGTAATTATTTAGCTCCCAGACTCACTTCGGTGGGTCTTTTCTTTTCACCCGTCGTTGACAACAAGCGCCATCCGTCATTAACGGAGGTGAGGCCTATGAAAATGCCATACAAACAAGATTTCATCGCTGCGCTACTTGCTGCTAAGGAGCAGGGTATTGGTGCAATGCTGGCTTTTATTATGGCGTACCTGCGTGGTCGCTATAACGGTGGCGCCAAGATGAAGACGCTAATTGATGCGCTGATGTGCGCGATGATCGCCTGGTTTATTCGTGACCTGCTCGACTTCTCCGGATTGAGTAGCAACCTCGCATACATTGCCAGCGTCTTTATTGGATACATCGGCACCGATTCGATCGGCAACCTGATTAAAAAATTCGCAGCCAAAAAGGCGGGAGTTGACGATGCAAACCAGTCCTGACGGCATTGCGCTGATAAAAAAATTCGAAGGTTGCCGGCTGTCCGCCTATCCAGATCCGGGAACAGGCGGCGCACCGTGGACGATTGGCTACGGCTGGACCTACCCGGTAGATGGCAAGCCAGTAAAGCCTGGAATGACTATCGACCAGACCACTGCTGATCGGCTGCTGAAAACGGGGCTGGTGAGTTATGAAAACGATGTGCTGAAACTGGTCAGAGTGAAACTGACACAAGGCCAGTTTGATGCGCTGGTATCGTTCGCTTACAACGTTGGCTCGAGTGCGCTATCAACATCCACGCTGTTGAAGAAATTGAACGCTGGCGATATCAAAGGCGCTGCAGATGAGTTTCTGCGCTGGAATAAAGCTGGTGGAAAAGTTATGCCGGGGCTCACGAATCGCCGCAAGGCTGAGCGTGATGTGTTCCTGTCATGATGGGCATCCTGGAGAAATACTGGAAACCACTGGTGATGATGTTGCTGGTGGCCGCCTTATTCATTGCCGGAAATGTCTGGAGTGATCGGGGTTGGGAAAAGAAGTGGGCAGAACGCGACAGCGCTGAGTCGTCACAGACAGTGAACGCGCAGACCGCCGCCCGCATGATTGAACAAGGGCGCATAATTGCCCGTGATGAGGCTGTAAAAGATGCACAAGCACAAGCCGCCAAAGCTGCTGCCACTGCTGCTGGCCTGTCTGCCACTGTTAACAAGCTGCACACCGAAGCAACAAAACTTGCCACCCGCCTGGACGCCGCAAAGCACACCGCAGATCTTGCCGCTGCCGTCAGAAGCAAAACAGCCAGAGCCGACGCCGGAATGCTCGCCGACATGCTCGGAGATATTGCAGCAGAAGCTAAACGTTATGCTGCAATCGCTGACGAACGCTACATTGCAGGAGTGACTTGTCAACGTACATATGAATCCTTAAGGCAAACTAAATGTGTATTGCAGAGGGATGTATCAAAAGAAAATTCGTCAATTATCATAAAAACATGTGCAGTAGCAGAGTGTTACTGCCTTACAAAACTATATCTTGCTATGTAGTGTTAATCATGCGTTAATGGGGCTCTGGTTTGTTACAAATTTATCTGAAGCAGTCACTGTAATAATTTTATTATTTGTTCCTATTGAGATTTCCTTGTCGGCTTTTTCTCTCTGATAATTTTTTTCGGACCATTCTGCCCAAGGGCTTACTCAAAAAAGGTAATGATTATGTCTAACAAAATGACTGGTTTAGTTAAATGGTTCAATCCTGAAAAAGGGTTTGGTTTTATCACTCCAAAAGATGGTAGTAAGGATGTATTTGTACATTTTTCTGCTATCCAAAGTAACGATTTTAAGACGCTGAATGAGAATCAGGAAGTCGAGTTTGGTGTTGAACAGGGCCCTAAAGGTCCCTCGGCAGTTAATGTCGTAGCCCTTTAAGGAAACTGTTATTACTAATAATATTCACTTCAGATGCCCTTGTTGCCATGGGTCTCAGTACAGAACATCATCTTTTGATGTCACAGATAGCAATCCTTTCGGCGCGAAATGTATTTTTTGCAAAACTACAATGATTACATTCGATAATATTGCAATGTACATTCGTTCTGGTCAGTCTCCATTAGATTTCAGAAAATAAAAATCAGGCCCCTTATGGGGCCTTTTTTATGCGGTTCTTATTGACAGGGTGTACACGGGAGAATTATGAAAAAAGTGATAGTGTTTTTTAATTCAGAATCCGCTGTAGTAGTATTAGTAATGAAGGGTATTACTACAATAATGCGCGAGTACCCTAATGGGGAAAAAGCACATCTACAAGTAATGTCTGCAGGTTTTCCGTCTATAACCGGAGATCATAAGATTGTTTATGTTGCCTCAGACCGGGATGTTACTTCTGAAGAAATTCTTGAAGCAGCATCAAAACTCTTTAAATGATTACTGTTCATACCTTTATGAATGTGGCTAAAGTAGTGAATGGTTGTTTGATTATTGAGCGAAATTAGTATAAACAATATGCACTAACCCCTTGATTATTGAAACTTTCCAACTTATCGTTTATAGATACCAATGGTTGTTCAAGTTATCACATGAATCATGGGATCTGCCGGGCATAGATGCCAATACAGACCAGAAGAGGTGCATGATGAAAATCGAAGAGTTAAAAAGAAAAACTGAAGCGGATATTTCTGATTTCATTACTAAAAAAATAACTGAGCTCAAAAAAAAGACAGGTAAAGAAGTTGCTGATATCCAGTTTACTGCTCGGGAAAAAATGACTGGACTGGAAAGCTATGACATAAAAATTAATTTAATCTAATCGTCATCGACGGCCAGTTCTAATAAAAGCATCATCTTTCTCAAGAGATGATGCTTTTTTATTTCGGCATTTGAAGTTGAGTAAGTGATTCAGCTTGAACTTCATCACATTTTGTTTGCTTTGTTTTTGTGGGTCCTTTCTGGCGATCTGGTCTGTTACGGGGCGGCGTCCGCGCAGATTCTCGCTATTTATGAAAATTTTCGGGTTTTTGCCGTTTCCGTTCTTCTTCTCGCTAATCCATTGTTTTAAAAGAAAACACCCTCTAAAAAGAAAGGAAACGTTAAGCCAGAAAAATGGGTAAAAAACCCGAGATCGTTTCCGTTCTCTGTTTTTGCGCACGGAGTGAGCTATGGAGGTCAACAAAAAGCGGCTTTCTGACATCTTCGGTGTCAGTGTGCGCACGATCCAGAACTGGCAGGATCAGGGGATGCCGGTTGCGCGCGGTGGCGGAAAAGGTAACGAAGTACTCTATGACTCAGCCGCAGCTATCGAGTGGTATTCCGCGCGCGACGCGGAGATTGAGAATGAGAAATTACGGAAAGAGGTAGAGGATCTTCGCATTGCTTCGGAATCCGACCTCCAGCCAGGCACGATTGAATATGAGCGGCACCGGCTTACCCGAGCACAGGCTGACGCCCAGGAGCTAAAAAATGCCAAAGATACCGCTGAGGTGGTGGAGACCGCATTCTGCACGTTCGTGCTGTCACGGATCGCCGCTGAAATAGCCAGTATTCTCGATGGGATCCCTCTCTCTGATCATCGGCGA
>NZ_JBFWLF010000219.1:0-7913 GCF_050252275.1 Citrobacter sp.
AACGTATGCTCGATGATAAACGTATTCTGGCACATATTCGCGCTTCTAAGGCGCCGAAACCGGGTACGGAGCTGCTGCTGGGCGATGATGAGAGCATCAAAGCGACCATGACCGCGCGCCACGACGCGCTGTTCGAGGTGGAGTTTGATGACGCGCGCACGGTGCTCGATATCCTGAACGCCATCGGCCATATGCCGCTGCCGCCGTACATTGAGCGCCCGGACGAAGACGCCGATCGCGAGCTTTACCAGACGGTATACAGCGAAAAGCCCGGTGCCGTTGCCGCGCCGACCGCGGGGCTGCATTTTGACGAACCGCTGCTGGAAAAACTGCGCGAGAAAGGTGTCGAGATGGCGTTTGTAACGCTGCACGTCGGCGCGGGGACATTCCAGCCGGTGCGTGTGGACACCATTGAAGATCACATCATGCACTCCGAATATGCGGAAGTGCCGCAAGAGGTGGTGGACGCGGTGCTGGCGGCGAAAACGCGCGGCAATCGGGTGATTGCGGTTGGCACGACCTCAGTGCGTTCTCTGGAGAGCGCGGCGCAGGCGGCGAAGAACGCGCTCATTGAACCGTTCTTTGGTGACACACAAATCTTCATCTATCCAGGTTATCAATACAAAGTGATTGATGCGCTGGTGACTAACTTCCATCTGCCTGAATCGACATTGATTATGCTGGTCTCGGCATTTGCCGGTTATCAGCACACGATGAATGCATACAAGGCTGCGGTAGAACAACATTATCGCTTTTTTAGCTACGGGGACGCGATGTTTATCACGTACAATCCGCAGGCTATTTCTGAGCGCGTCGGGGAGTAAATCCGCGGCGCAGGTTGACACGTTGGACTGTTTTTCTGACGTACTGGAGAAAAAATGAAATTCGAACTGGATACCACCGACGGACGCGCCCGCCGTGGCCGCCTGGTGTTTGATCGTGGCGTTGTGGAAACGCCTGCTTTTATGCCGGTGGGGACCTACGGCACTGTTAAAGGCATGACGCCGGAAGAAGTTGAAGCCACTGGCGCGCAGATTATCCTTGGTAATACCTTCCATCTCTGGCTGCGTCCAGGCCAGGAGATCATGAAGCTGCATGGCGACCTGCATGATTTCATGCAGTGGAAAGGACCGATTCTGACGGACTCCGGCGGTTTCCAGGTTTTCAGCCTGGGCGATATCCGTAAGATCACCGAACAGGGTGTACACTTCCGCAATCCGATCAACGGCGATCCGATTTTCCTTGATCCAGAAAAGTCGATGGAGATTCAGTACGATCTCGGTTCCGATATTGTCATGATTTTTGACGAATGCACGCCGTACCCGGCGGACTGGGACTATGCTAAACGATCGATGGAGATGTCACTGCGTTGGGCGAAGCGTAGCCGCGACCGTTTTGATGGTCTGGGCAACAAAAATGCGCTTTTTGGCATCATCCAGGGCAGTGTTTACGAAGATTTACGTGATATCTCTGTGAAAGGTCTGGTAGAGATTGGCTTTGATGGCTACGCTGTCGGCGGTCTGGCTGTGGGTGAGCCGAAGGAAGATATGCATCGCATCCTTGAGCATGTTTGCCCGCAAATTCCGGCAGATAAACCGCGGTACCTGATGGGTGTCGGTAAACCTGAAGATCTGGTTGAAGGCGTGCGTCGTGGTATCGATATGTTTGACTGCGTGATGCCAACCCGCAATGCGCGTAATGGTCACCTGTTCGTGACCGATGGCGTGGTGAAAATTCGCAATGCGAAGCATAAGAGCGATACCAGCCCACTCGATGCTGAGTGTGATTGCTACACCTGTCGCAATTATTCACGTGCCTACTTGCATCATCTTGATCGTTGCAACGAAATATTGGGCGCGCGACTCAATACGATTCATATCCTGCGTTACTACCAGCGTTTGATGGCGGGTTTACGCAAGGCTATTGAAGAGGGTAAATTAGAGAGCTTCGTGACCGATTTTTACCAACGTCAGGGTCGACCGGTTCCACCTTTGAACGTTGATTAATTTTAATAATGAGGGAATTTGAATGAGCTTTTTTATTTCTGATGCGGTAGCGGCAACAGGTGCTCCGGCGCAGGGCAGCCCGATGTCTCTGATTCTGATGCTGGTGGTGTTTGGTCTGATTTTCTATTTCATGATCCTGCGTCCACAGCAGAAGCGCACTAAAGAGCATAAAAACCTGATGGCCTCCATCGCGAAAGGTGATGAAGTCCTGACTAACGGTGGCCTGGTAGGCCGAGTGACCAAAGTTGCAGAATCTGGTTACATCGCTATCGCACTGAACGATACCACTGAAGTGGTTATCAAACGTGATTTCGTAGCTGCCGTTCTGCCGAAAGGCACCATGAAGGCGCTGTAATAGTAACTTTTCCCTAAGGGAACTGCCGTGTTAAACCGTTATCCTTTGTGGAAGTACATCATGCTGATCGTCGTCATTGTCGTCGGCCTGCTGTATGCGCTTCCCAACCTGTATGGTGAGGATCCGGCCGTTCAAATCACTGGCGCGCGCGGTGTCGCCGCCAGTGAGCAAACGCTGATCCAGGTCCAGAATACGTTACAAAAAGAAAAAATTACCGCTAAGTCTGTGGCACTGGAAGAGGGCGCGATTCTTGCGCGCTTCGACACCACCGACACCCAACTGCGTGCACGTGAAGCGCTGGTGGACGTGCTGGGTGATAAATACGTCGTGGCGCTTAACCTTGCTCCGGCAACTCCGCGCTGGTTGGCGGCCATCAAAGCAGAACCGATGAAACTCGGTCTTGACCTGCGCGGCGGCGTTCACTTCCTGATGGAAGTGGATATGGATACCGCGCTGGGCAAACTGCAGGAACAAAATATCGATAGCCTGCGCAGCGATCTGCGTACAGAAGGCATCCCGTATACTACCGTTCGTAAAGAAGACAATTACGGCCTGAGCATCAACTTCCGTGATGCTGACGCACGTGATAAAGCGATTGCTTATCTCAGCAAGCGTCACCCGGATTTGGTTATCTCAAGTCAGGGCAGCAATGCGCTGCGCGCGGTGATGACCGATGCACGTCTGAGCGAAGCGCGTGAATACGCGGTACAACAGAACATCAATATCCTGCGTAACCGTGTGAACCAGTTGGGCGTCGCCGAACCGGTGGTACAGCGCCAGGGCGCGGATCGTATCGTGGTCGAGCTGCCGGGTATTCAGGACACGGCGCGTGCGAAAGAGATTCTTGGCGCGACAGCGACGCTGGAATTCCGTCTGGTCAACACCAACGTTGATCAGTCTGCGGCGGCATCCGGGCGTGTTCCAGGTGATTCCGAAGTGAAACAGACGCGTGAAGGTCAGCCGGTTGTGCTGTACAAACGCGTTATCCTGACCGGTGACCATATCACTGACTCCACTTCAAGCCAGGACGAATACAACCAACCGCAGGTAAACATCTCGCTGGATAGCGCAGGTGGCAACATCATGTCTAACTTCACCAAGGACAATATCGGTAAACCGATGGCGACCCTGTTTGTGGAGTACAAAGACAGCGGTAAAAAAGACGCTAACGGTCGCGCGGTGCTGGTGAAACAGGAAGAGGTGATTAACATCGCCAACATCCAGTCTCGTCTGGGTAACAGCTTCCGTATTACCGGGATCAACAACCCGAACGAAGCGCGTCAGCTTTCTCTGCTGCTGCGTGCCGGTGCGCTGATTGCGCCGATTCAGATTGTTGAAGAGCGGACCATCGGTCCAACGCTGGGGATGCAGAACATCAAGCAGGGTCTGGAAGCGTGTCTGGCCGGTCTGGCGGTGTCCATCCTGTTCATGATTCTGTTCTACAAGAAATTTGGTCTGATTGCGACCAGCGCGTTGATTGCTAACCTGGTACTGATTGTTGGCATTATGTCGCTGTTGCCGGGGGCAACGCTGAGTATGCCGGGGATTGCGGGGATCGTCTTAACCCTTGCCGTCGCCGTCGATGCGAACGTCCTGATCAACGAACGTATCAAAGAAGAGTTGAGTAACGGACGTTCGGTGCAGCAGGCGATCAACGAAGGGTATGCGGGCGCCTTCAGTTCCATCTTTGATGCGAACATTACGACGCTGATTAAGGTCATTATCCTGTACGCTGTCGGCACCGGGGCAATTAAAGGGTTCGCGATTACTACCGGTATCGGTGTGGCGACGTCGATGTTTACCGCGATCGTCGGTACGCGTGCCATCGTAAACCTGTTGTATGGCGGCAAGCGCGTCAAAAAGCTGTCAATCTGAGGAGTGCGAAGTGGCACAGGAATATACTGTTGAACAATTGAACCACGGCCGTAAAGTCTGGGACTTTATGCGCTGGGACTACTGGGCTTTCGGCATCTCAGGCCTGTTGCTGGTATTGGCCATCATCGTGATGGGCGTGCGCGGCTTTAACTGGGGTCTCGATTTCACCGGTGGTACGGTGATTGAAATCACGCTGGAAAAACCGGCTGAGATGGACGTGATGCGCGACGCGCTGGAAAAAGCGGGCTTTGTTGATCCGCTTTTACAGAACTTCGGCAGCAGTCACGACATCATGGTCCGTATGCCGCCGACCGAAGGGGCCAACGGCGGCCAGGTGCTGGGCAGCAAAGTGTTGAGTGTGATTAATGAATCCACCAACCAGAACGCAGCGGTGAAGCGTATTGAATTCGTCGGACCGAGCGTAGGTGCCGATCTGGCGCAAACCGGTGCGATGGCGCTGCTGGCAGCGCTGATCTCCATCCTGGTTTACGTTGGTATCCGTTTCGAATGGCGACTGGCGGCGGGCGTGGTTATCGCGCTGGCGCACGACGTCATCATTACGCTGGGGATCCTGTCGTTATTCCATATCGAGATCGACCTGACTATCGTGGCATCGCTGATGTCCGTTATCGGTTACTCGCTTAACGACAGTATCGTGGTCTCTGACCGTATTCGTGAAAACTTCCGCAAAATTCGTCGCGGGACGCCTTACGAAATCTTTAACGTGTCACTGACCCAGACGCTGCACCGTACGTTGATTACCTCCGGTACGACGTTAATGGTTATCCTGATGCTGTTCCTGTTTGGTGGTCCGGTGCTGGAAGGCTTCTCGCTGACTATGCTTATCGGGGTGTCCATCGGTACGGCATCGTCCATTTACGTGGCATCGGCGCTGGCGTTGAAACTTGGTATGAAGCGCGAGCATATGCTGCAACAGAAAGTCGAGAAAGAAGGGGCGGATCAGCCGTCAATTCTGCCGTAACCCGATTTTCAGTTCACGCTCAGAAATCCCGGTCATTCGATCGGGATTTTTCTTTTCTTCCTTTCTCTTGTCCTGCAATCACTCCTGACACTATGCTGTCAGGAGCCCTGTTTTATCCTCTTCCTGAACTTACCCACACAGGCAGGAGGAACGATGAAAAGCATTATTAACTGGTTTGAAATTCCCGTAACGGATATGGAACGCGCGATTGCGTTTTATGAGCCGGTCATGGGGCTGCCGCTGCGTCGCGAAAAAATGGATTTTGCCGATCTGGCGGTTTTCCCGTATGACGATCCGGCCACCGGTGGGGCGTTGGCGAAGTTTGATGGCATCGCGCCTTCATTACAGGGCGCCATTATTTATCTGCATACGGACGATCTCGGCGCCACGCTGGATCGCGTCGCCAGTGCTGGTGGCAACTGCGTTTTTGGTCCGCTCGATCTCGGTAAAGAGATTGGTACTAT
Organism: Citrobacter sp.; assembly: GCF_050252275.1. Lineage (NCBI taxonomy): Bacteria > Pseudomonadati > Pseudomonadota > Gammaproteobacteria > Enterobacterales > Enterobacteriaceae > Citrobacter > Citrobacter sp. Next base: position 5,683 of record NZ_JBFWLF010000219.1, read on the forward strand.
CGCGCTGTTTACTGACAGCGAAGGCAATCGTGTGGGTTTACATCAACCGGCTTAATCACAGAGAGCAACTATGACCCGTCGCGCTGACCGTTTATTTCAGATAGTCCAGATCCTGCGTGGCAGGCGGCTGACAACGGCAGCGCTGCTGGCGGAGCGGCTTGAGGTGTCAGAGCGGACGATCTATCGTGATATCCGTGACCTTTCGCTCTCCGGCGTGCCGGTCGAAGGGGAGGCGGGAAGCGGCTATCGGCTGATGGCGGGGTTTGATCTCCCGCCGCTGATGCTAACGCACCGGGAATCGGAAGCGCTGATTGCCGCCATTCGTCTGCTGCACACCTGGGGCGGTGATCTGCTCTCCAGAGAACTGGAGTCGGCGCAGGAAAAGGTGCTGGCGATATTACCGGAAGAAAGCCGACGTAAAGCCGAGCAGGCACGTATTTTCGCGCCGGATTTTGGCAGGCAACAGCATTCACGCAGCGCGTTCGATATGATCCACCGGGCGGTGAGCACGCAACAGGTACTGGCGTTACATTATCGTGATGAGGCGGGGCAGCTCACCTGGCGGGACGTGCAGCCGTTAGGGATTTTTTTCCAGGGAGAGTTCTGGCTGCTGGTAGCCTGGTGCGAACGGCGCGAGGACTATCGCTGTTTTCGTGTCGATCGCTGTTTAAGCATCACGCCGCTCGACAGGCGATTTAGCGAGTGCGCCGATCGATCGCTGAGTGATTTTTTACGTAAGATCCGCGACGAAACGCACGCATAAAAAAAGCCAGCGCTCTGGCTGGCTTTTGCAGGAAAGTAACGTTATCAGAAGTTGTAGCCGACAACCAGATAGCCACCCCAGCCGGTAGATTTCACGTTGAAGTTACCTTTGCCGAAGTTCAGCTCTGCGTCGTCGTTCCACTGACCCCCGTTGTGCCAGTAACGCGCTACGACCGAATAGTGCCAGTGGTCGTAGTTCAGCGCCAGAATATGGCTGGAGGCGATGGAGTCGTTGGTACGCGCTTTGTTGCCGTTCAGATCGGAGAAGTCGTTGTCGCCCAGATCGGAACCCCAGTCAAAGTTGGTGAAACCGATATAGCTCAGGTTACCGCCCCACAGTTCGGTAATCGGAACAAAGTATTTCACTTTGAAACGGTAGCCGTCCCACTCGTTTTCGTTAGCGGCGCCATAGTTCTGCCACTGATATTTCGCATATACGTTCAGAGACAAACTCATCGGCAGGCCAGTATCAATATCGGTGCCCAGACCCATGTACCAGGTGCTCTGACGGCCATCTTTGTTACGACCCATGTCGTAGATGTAGTTATTGGCGAAGTACCACTCTTTAAACGGACCGAAGCTCAGGTCAGTGCCGGTCAGTTTGTCGATGGAGAAACGCGGTTCGATTTCCATAAACAGCGGAGAACCGTGGTTCCAGATCCCTTTCGCGTCGGTGTTACCACCGAAGAAAACCGGCGCATCCATGTAGCCATAGAAGTCAAACCAGTCTTTCTTCGCGAAAGCTTCATATTCCAGGTAGGTATCGTTACGGAGCTGCGGTCCGAAACGAGTGTGATAGCTACCGACGACGTTGACGCTCTGGTGCCACCAGTCTGAAAGATACTGCGGTTTGTCATTTTCCGCAGCATTTGCGGTGAATGTCGAGGAGAGCGCGAGCACGGCACCGGCTGCAAGTAATGTTTTTTTCATATTGTATGCCACTGTTTGAAATCCCTGACGGGAGTGAAAAAGGCGCAAATAGCGTTTCTGAATAATTCATGTTTCTGGGAGCCTATTATAGAAATCAATGCTCACAAAAATATGTCTTGTTTCACAGTTCTATCATTCACGTAATCGATTGCGTTCACGTTTGCGTATTTTAGCGCGGCGATTGTACTGACTTTCATGCTGATTGCCAACGTTGACAAAAACTGACGTGGATGTCAGTGGAGTCACAAAAAGAGGCGGAGGGATGTTGCGGAACGCACAAAACGTTCCGCAAGGAGGTTTATTGCGTAACAGGCTGGATGTCGTGGATACGCACAAATCCTAACTGGTCGGGGGTGAGGTTATTCAGTTGCAGCGGGATGTCCACATCGCTCGGTGCCAGCACGCTGGCCGGGGCATTGATCAACTGATTCTGCACATTCACTTCCTGATAATTGTCAGTAGTTCCCTGAATTTGCCCATATTCAACGGTGCCGCTAAAGGCCGGCAGCGGATCGTTGGATTCCCCCTGAATGCGCAGC
>NZ_JBFWLF010000220.1:0-7861 GCF_050252275.1 Citrobacter sp.
GAGCGAAAAAACTTAGCTGATAATAATCATAGCATGATCCCAAGAGCAATTTTACAGTTAAAGTGTATGAACCTCTTTCGTAAAGTAAACGTAACGACTTCATAAAACTAAATGTGTATATGATGACCGCATGTATGTTAATTCAAGCAGCGCATACCTGCGATAAGCAAAGCTCGGGCAAATTGGCGCGCACCAGCGCTTCGGCGAAGGGAGGCGGGACCGCATTGCCGCAGCGAGCTACCTGCTTGTCTTTAGCGTACTTCACACCTCGGTAATCCCGGTCAATGATGTACCAGTCAGGGAAGCCCTGTGCGCGATAGAGTTCGTGCGGCTGAAGCATACGCATACCGATATCGACGATGCGGTACGTTATCCCATCGATGTCGACCATCCCGGTGCATTCCTCGCCGCAGTATTCACGCAGGAACGCCAGCGCCTGCTGTGCGCGGTGTTCGTCGTAGTCTTCGACCGCCAGAGTGGTTTTGACTTCCCCGACATGCAGGCCGCCGGCCGTAACTGTCGGCATTGGCTCACTCGTGGGCTGACCGTCGCGACAGGTGCCGCGCAGTTTTACCAGGTGAGAAGCCACAACAGCATGATGATCGACGGTCGTCACCGAGTGGACTGGTTCATCCAGCCCGACGCCTGGCCCCGTATAGTTGCCGCCGTAATGCTTCGCCAGAAATGCGCTGGCCACGGCGAACTTGTTGCCACCAGCGGTTACTGTTCCCAGCGGTTTTTCAAGCTGCAACACGCGCGGGTCCTGCCCCGGTCTTTCGCCGTAACCCATCTGGATCAACGTTGGCGTCACCAGTTGTGAATGACCGCCCCCGCCCGCCGTAATCGTCGCGCTCGGCTCATCTGCCCGGTGACCGATGCTGGCCCCAAACTGGCGGGCGATAACTGGCGCAATAACGCAAGCATGATTCGTATTGCACAGGGTGTGCATCGGACTTTCCATACTGCGGGGCTTCGCCGAATACTTTGGACCACCGGCCCCAACAATAAACGGTGTGAGTGCTGCCTCAACGACGCCGAGGGCATGCCCATTCCCGCCCGGGCGCCGTGACGCGCCGGCGGTGATTGTCGGGACTGGTTGTGTGACATCCTGCCCTGTCGCGCCTGTTCTGAATTTCGTCAGGTGCGGCACGGCAACCGCGTAACCATGCGTTTTGGTGATTGTCTGCAGCGGTTCTTCCAGCGACTGGCCCCGGAAGCAGTCGTAATGCGTTTTGGTGCTGGTATGGTTGCACTTCACGATGAACGGCGACGCGCTGTCGATAACGAAACGCTGAATACCACGCGCGATGCGCTTAAGCGTATTCACTGCCAGGGGCTTTTTGCGGTCGAAGATCGACGGCGCAGGAATAGTCCAGTCGATGCACTCCGCAGCGGTGCGCCACGGCAACAGTTTGCCAGCCTGAACCGCCGGTGACTTCGGATCCCCATGTGTTGGCTCCGGCCACACTATCGGTTTCCCGTCACAGCGCATAACCATGAAGAAGCGTTTTCTGATCGTCGGCGCACCGTAATCACAGGCGCGCAGTTCGCGATACTCAACGACATAACCCAGACCTTTTACCAGCCTGGCGGCGTCCTCGCTATCGAGAGGGATTCCAAGAAATTCGCAGCACTCCACCAGCGCCGGATGATCCGCAGTAATGCCGGTAGTCAGCATTCCGATAAACGCCTCGAAAGTTTCTCCAGCACGCGCTGGATCAGGGCGGCAAAAACCCGGATAAACAGGTCCAATGAAATTGACCATAAGCGCATCAGCCAAATCTGGCTTAGGTGGGGTTTCAATCAATGGCCCCCACGTTCTGAACTCTTCGACATTCTCCAGCTTCATAACACGAGGCTTAACATCAAGCCCCCAACGCAATGTCACCCAGGCCAGACCGCGTATCGCTTTTTCAACAGGCTTCGCGCCCTTGGCTTTGGAAAAGTGGCGGCAATCCGGAGAAAACCACGCGAGCGCAACCGGGTGTCCAGCAGTCGCAACTTTTGGACTGACGTCGTATACAGATTCGCAGTAGTGCAACGTATCAGGATGGTTTGTCGTGTGCATCGCCACGGCGTTCTCATCGTGGTTTATAGCAATATCAACGCTGCGCCCGATCGCCATTTCAATACCGGTTGACGCTCCGCCGCCACCAGCAAAATTATCAACAATGATTTCTCTCACGCGTAATTCTCCATCGCGCTTGCCAGCGAACGGGCAGCAGTAACAATTGACGGTACCGGCATTTTCTCCAGCCACATCCTGTTGATGTGATGCTGCAGGCGTCGCTGGTGGTGAGAAGGGAGAGCACTGGCATTCTCGACCTGAGAAAAAACCATTTTCACCTCCGCTGGCCAGATGGTTTCAGGAACATCCACCAGCAGCAGATTTTCCAGCTCAATAATCCGGTTGGTTGCGTATTGCAGTAGCTGATCCATCACTTGTGCTCCTGCTGTTGATCCGCTTTGATGTGCAGCCGCGGTTCTCCGTCTTTCGGTTCTGGCCACTGGCGCGCCATATTCACCTTCAGCTTTTCTTCCATTGACGCTGTGATTTCACCGTCACTGATACCGGCGCGCCGCTGGGCGTCCCATAACAGGAACTGCATATCAGCCCACTCACTGAGGTCGTCAGGTTCTGCTGCGGCTTCCAGCGCCTCTTTCGACAGGTGCTTAAGTGGACCAACGGGGCCAACATTTCCGAACGTGGCATCAGACCATTCAGCATGGCGCCGCCGGATTAAATTACGCAGTTGGAGCGATGCGCCTTTTTCTTCTGGCAACTCATCACGATTACTTACAGGTTGGCTACCCTGAAGCATGGCGGCGCGGCGTGACAGCAGTCGCTTGGCCTCAATGCTCCCTTCTGCTTCAAGCTCTCCGTCGGCCTCTAGACCACCTTCAAGGTATTCAGCTGCATCAGCAATCCACTGCTGCCACGCCCATGGCACTACCGGCGCTGGCGGGGCGGAGTTCGGATGCAACGCCCTAATACCCTCGGCGATTTCCTCCAACGTTGCCGAGTAATCGCGCTGGGCGTCATTGCCAAACTCGAAAAAACCAGTGTCGGGATCGTGGCGTCCGTGTTCGCTGTCGTAAACATCGCGCTGCTTATCCACCCATGTAGCAGCGGCCTCTATTCCATCCCGATAAAATGTGACTACCGGTCCTGCCTCCAGCGATGCCAGCGTGATTTCAGCCAGGTGCAGGGATAACGCCACATGTTGCGATTGAGGCATCAGGTCCAGCCGTTCGCGAAAAAATTCCACGTTTTCTTTTGCTTTTTCGATTAACTGCTCTTTGGTGAATCTGGTAATAGTGGTCATGCCGCGCTTCCTTCTGTCTTGTTCACGATTACACCGTCATAAACTTCGTTGAGATGGCCTCTTATATCCATTCGGCGCAATGCGCTATACATGTAATCGCATTCGGCCTGTTTGTTGGCCTGAAACGGCTTATGCTCCCGAGAGCACCACAGCGCGTTTCCAGGCCAGCCGTGAATTTTGTATACGCGTCCATTCCTGACATTCAGGAGACCCCATCCTGGAGGCAAATCAGAAACCTCGATAAAACCAGGCTCAGCCATGAAAAAACGCCAGTCTCCCATGCCCTGGCTTGGCATTCTCCTGAATGGTTTTTTCTTATCGGCAAGAAAGTCAGCGCGAGAACACTTAACCTCAATCAGGCAGGATGCCAGGTTACGGAAGCCGATCGCGTCCGGTTGCTCACCAGTGGCAACAGCAGCGACAAAGCGATCGTGAAACGCCACCTTAAAGCCGTTGTTTTTCAGAAAGCGGCAGGCAATCTGGCAAAGTTCATTGTGTGTCAGTGCCATCACTCCCCCTTACCAGCGTCAGCGGCGCGATCAATGCGCTCGATTTCAGCCAGCAGCAGGGCATTGGCTTTCACCAGGTCACGGCGCTGATTGGTGGGCTTCCACCATTCATCACGCCACGGCCAGTCAAACGGAACGCGGTTATATTTCTGGATTGTATTGAGCACATAACAGCACGCAGCCCATAGCATTTCAGAATGCCGATACTTGTCATCGTGCTCCGGCGTCCAGCCCTCGGCAGTAATCTGGCGGCGGCGTTCTGCCAGCACATCAGTTGCAGCCTGTGAAAGCGTCCGCGCCTCCAGTTCTGCTATACGCTTCTCTGCTGCGTCTAAATCCTCTCCCAGCTTCTGCGCCATTTGAAACCAGTTAGTGCGCTGCTCTTCTTTGGTTTCCAGCTCATCCAGCAGCGCCAGCGCTAACTTCCGCAGGTTGGCGTTGCTCCCGATTGCCGGGTTCGATAACTCTTCACGTAGCGCCTGTTTGTTGATGTTGCTCATTGGGCGGCCTCCTGTTTTGATTTACGCAGCGCCTCTTTGTAACTGGCCTTTGCCGCTTTTTTGGTGTCGCACCACTCGCCTTCAACATCACGACGTGGGTAGCCATAATCCGCGTCGTATGAGAAGCGGTACATCCGGCATTTTCCATGATGGTTATATTCGACTTCTGGAAGCTGGTAGCCCAACAACCATTCACTGAATGACAGGCAGCTATCTGCATCCAGGTAATCTTCATATCGTGTCTTTTTCTTTGTCTCAGGTAGCGCAGCAATCGCCAACTCTTCGCCTTTATCTGTGACGTGATAGAGAACACCACCGCCAACGAAATCCGGCGCAGGACGAGAAGTGGCACAGCCATCAGCAACAAGTGCTTGCCACTTCGAGTTGTCTGTATGGCCGTCGCCAGCGAGGAAATAGTTGCGGTATGGCGTCCTGTTCCGCTCGTTGATACCCAGCGCGTGCTGCATGAGTTCGATATCTGTGCTCATGGTGCGGACTCCTCAAACAGAACTTCGCCTTCAATGCCGCCAACCTGATACAGAATCGAACCATCTTCACGATATTCCATCGGCTCGGCGCTCCAGCCCTCGCCGTTTGGTTCTTCATCATCACCAACCTGGACAAACCCACCAGCCACCACACTGGCTGGGTACATCTCACCTTCAGTCCACCAGCCTTCAGTATCTTTGATGCACTTAAGTTGCAGTGACTTGCTCATAGTGCGACCTCCGTGCTGATTGGCTTGATACTGTCCAGGAGCAACCGGCGGCGCATGTTAGGCGCGCCCCAGCGGTAACCAGTCTTTTTGTCGTAGGATTCACAACGCCCGACAACCCAGGAATTTTCAGTGGAATGCAGCTTCAGCCGTTTTTTCCCGTCGCGCGTTATGACGATCCCTGTGTGCGTTTTGATAGTTTTCACGCTGACGCCCTCCCGCCTAACCGTTTCAAACCGTGATTCTGTTTGCTCACTTCGCGCGCCGCATCCCGCAGTTTGTAAAGGCGGTCCAGCTTGGCTTTCGTCCGGCGAATCTCGTTTGAAATGAAACGAACGTTAGGAATAAGCAGATCATCCGGGGACGCCCCGTGTAAGGCCGGTTCTGCCAGGTCATCGGCATTGTATTTTTGCTCCGTTTTGGCTGTGACTTCTGGCGCGGGAATGTGAACTGCTTCCGGCGTTGTCGGAATACAGGACCAGGTAACGCCCTTCCCTGAACCGTTTTTCACAATCAACCCGCGGTCAGCGTAAGAACGCAACACAGTTCCTAGCCCGCGAGGATTGCGGTTCAGGAGGTCTGCCAGAACCGACGTGCTCATCAAACTGTTTTCAGTAAGCAGATCGATAACCATTTGCGGAGTGATGGGGGCCGGTTCAGCTCCCCGGACAACTTCAGCGTTTTTGCGCAGTGGTGTTGTTTTTTTCGGGGTAACGGCTGGTGCCGTAATAACTTTCGGAACTGGTGCATCATCGGTGGCAATATCCCAGTAGCCGTTGATGAAAGTCACTGCACCGCTTTCTTCTTGCTCACGCAGTATGGCCAGCGCTTCAGCGGGCTCAATTTTCATTCGTGCAGCAATCTCACGCGCGGTCGCTTTTCCCATCACTTTTAAAACATCGATAATTTGTCTGGTCATTGGTCAAAACTCGTTTTAGTTGATTAAACCTGCCGCTTTACGGCGTTTGTACTCGTCCATCAGTACCTGTGCAGGTGTTGGCCCTGCCGGATGATGTGGCGCAGCCAGTTGGCGGCGAATCGGCGGAACTGACATGCCGTTTTTGACGTGCTTCGTCCACTTAGTGAGTAATTTTTCAGCCAGTTTTTTTAATTCCCCCTCAGTCATCTGCCGTTCAACTCCAGTCCTGCGCATTTCAATGCAAATGTGATACAGCACTGGTTGCGGCCACGGATATTTGTCGCTTCCGGAATACCGATACGACTCATTTCGCCAGCGTCGGTATTCATCCATCACCTGGTCTGACGTGAGTCCAAAAGGATTAGCCCCACTGTCAGAAACCAAAGATACAAATTCAGCCAGGTCAGGAGGCCAGGTGTTCCCGACGGCACAACGCTCCATACACTGCTGGCACACCAGACTGATTTGGGCATCAGTCATTGAACCTATCTGCGCTATCCACAGAGTCGATGGTTCTGCCCCATTCTTCTGCGTCCAGCGGTTCGAGAATATTTCTCCCATCACCTGCCATAGTCGCCACGCTGTTTCCGTCGCCATCAAGTCCGTTACGGCGCCGCCATTCTGCGTAGGCTGACTGAATTTGCTGAACAGCTCTGGATGCTGTCGGTTCTGGTCGTGTTCCAACATTGCTGTCACCTCCGGTTACCGGTTGTTTTTTCGTTCTCACCAGCACAACATGCCGGGCGAATTTTTGTTCCCACTGGATCTGGGTGAACACTTTCCCCTCCGATCCCCAGTACGCCGAGAATTCGGCTAGCTCAGTGTCAAGGTAATCAGGCTCTGGCAGCAGAATCCCCCACTGCGCAGCACGCTGCCGAAAATCTACAGACGGCAACCAGGAGTCGCTCATGCTGAACTTGCCGATCGGTTCTGATACGCCATCCACGTATCTGGGTGGGGTTGGGTCTTCCGGTTGGGTATGCCCACCAGAATTTTCATTCGCGCCCGCGTTAAGATAGGGGTTTTCTTTTAGATCTGTATCTGGATCTTTATTAGTTGGCTCGCCGTTACCTTCTCGTTGTGACGGAGATTTAACGACCGTTGAACGCTCGTTTCCTCCTCGTTGCTTTTCCGTTCCTTTTTTGGCTTTTCTGGCTATGGCTGATGCTTTCCCGGCAGCAGACTTTTGTTTCAGGGAAGAGCGAACCGCTTCCAGATCTCGTTCTATCCGCTCATGAATCCATTCATCGCCACTCTCGGTAAAAAACTCTTTCAACGAGTTTTCAACGGCTAACCAACGCTCGTTACTCATCCGTGCAATTTTTGGTAACCGACTTTTAGGGATAGATTTTCCCGTCTGCCAGTAATTGAACATCAGCAGCAAATACGCGCCGTGTTCCTCAGTAGACAGATGCATGGTGTCCGCCAGGTAATCAGCAATGTAGAGTTGCATATAGGGCAGCGCGGCCATGTTTTCTCCTGATGCCCGGAATACCGGACCTTATGTTCATTGGTCAAAACTCGTTAAAAAAATTGCGGCGCTACGGCGCTGATACTCGCCAGTAGTGGTCCAGCCGCATCAACTGGCAACATGTTGAATAGTGCTATAGCTGCCTCGCGGATCTCTTTTTCAAGCTTGTGCAGCGGCGCGCCAAGCAACTTGGCTTGATGAGCGTCACTGCATTCCTTAATCGCACTCGCCACCAGCTCACATTCTGTTTTTCCCTGTCGTAATCCATGCTTTCTCGCGATCTCAATCGGCATCACAACCGAAATTGCGTGAGAGAGCTGCATGACATAGCTCGTGTATTTGCTGGAATTAGTTTCATTTTTCAGATACAGGAACAGATTCTGTTTGTTTACAGATATTCCGCGACCGCCCTCTTTCCCCC
>NZ_JBFWLF010000221.1:0-7736 GCF_050252275.1 Citrobacter sp.
TTTACCGTGCAGGCGAACAGTATTGAGATGATCCGCCGTCCGTTTGATTTCCCGGACAGCAAGGAGGGTCAGGTGCGCGCGCGTCTGACGTTCGATGGCGGCCGCCTGGATACCATTGTCAACATGGACAACAACCGCCAGTTCGGTTTCTTCCGTCTCGATCCGCGTTTGATTACCATGCTGTCGTCGCCAAACGGTGAACAGCGTCTGTTTGTCCCGCGTAGTGGCTTCCCGGATCTGCTGGTGGATACGCTGCTGGCGACGGAAGACCGTCATTTCTATGAACATGACGGGGTGAGTCTATACTCCATCGGTCGCGCCGTGCTGGCAAACCTGACCGCCGGACGCACGGTACAGGGGGCAAGTACCCTGACCCAACAGCTGGTGAAAAACCTGTTCCTCTCAAGCGAACGTTCGTACTGGCGTAAGGCTAACGAAGCCTATATGGCGCTGCTGATGGATGCGCGCTACAGCAAAGATCGTATTCTTGAGCTGTATATGAACGAGGTGTATCTCGGTCAGAGCGGTGATAATGAGATCCGTGGCTTCCCGCTGGCGAGCCTGTACTACTTTGGTCGTCCGGTAGAGGAACTGAGCCTTGATCAGCAGGCGCTGCTGGTAGGGATGGTGAAAGGGGCCTCAATCTACAACCCCTGGCGCAACCCGAAACTGGCGCTTGAACGTCGTAACCTGGTGCTGCGCCTGCTGCAACAACAACAGGTGATCGATCAGGAACTGTACGACATGCTGAGCGCGCGTCCGTTAGGCGTGCAACCGCGCGGTGGGGTGATCTCACCACAGCCGGCGTTTATGCAGATGGTGCGTCAGGAGTTGCAGGCGAAGCTGGGTGATAAAGTAAAAGATCTCTCCGGCGTGAAGATCTTCACCACCTTTGACTCTGTCGCCCAGGATGCCGCTGAGAAAGCCGCCGTTGATGGCATTCCGGAACTGAAGAAACAGCGCAAACTGAGCGATCTGGAAACGGCGATTGTAGTGGTAGACCGCTTCAGTGGCGAAGTCCGCGCTATGGTCGGCGGCGCTGAGCCGCAGTTTGCAGGCTATAACCGCGCGATGCAGGCACGTCGCTCGATTGGTTCACTGGCCAAACCGGCAACCTATCTGACCGCGCTGAGCCAGCCGAAAATCTATCGCCTGAACACCTGGATTGCCGATGCGCCGATTGCGCTGCGTCAACCAAACGGCCAGGTGTGGTCGCCGCAGAACGATGACCGTCGCTACAGCGAAAGCGGAAAAGTGATGCTGGTGGATGCGTTGACGCGTTCTATGAACGTGCCGACGGTCAATCTGGGGATGGCGCTTGGCCTGCCGGCTGTCACCGACACCTGGCTGAAGCTGGGCGTGCCGAAAGAGCAGTTGCATCCGGTTCCGGCTATGCTGCTGGGGGCGCTGAACCTGACGCCGATCGAAGTGGCACAGGCGTTCCAGACGATCGCCAGCGGCGGTAATCGTGCGCCGCTTTCCGCGCTGCGTTCGGTCATCGCTGAAGACGGCACTGTGCTGTATCAGAGCTTCCCGCAGGCGGAGCGTGCTGTTCCGGCACAGGCCGCCTATATGACGCTGTGGACGATGCAGCAGGTGGTGCAGCGTGGTACCGGTCGTCAGCTGGGCGCGAAGTACCCGAATCTGCATCTGGCGGGTAAAACCGGGACCACCAACAACAACGTCGATACCTGGTTTGCCGGTATTGACGGCAGTCAGGTGACCATCACCTGGGTGGGTCGCGATAACAACCAGCCGACGAAGCTGTACGGGGCGAGCGGGGCGATGTCGATTTATCAGCGCTATCTGGCTAACCAGACGCCAACGTCGCTCACGCTGACGCCACCGGAAGATATTGCGGAGATGGGCGTCGACTATGACGGCAACTTTGTCTGCAGTGGCGGTATGCGCACGTTGCCAGTCTGGACCTCCGATCCCGACTCGCTCTGCCAGCAGGGCGAAATGATGCAGCAGCCGACCGGGAACCCGTTCGATCAATCTTCTCAGCCACAGCAACCGCAGCAACAGCCGCCGAAGGAAGAGAAGAAAGACAGCGATGGCGTGGCGGGATGGATTAAGGATATGTTTGGCGGTAACTAACCGTCGTGCCGGATGGCGCTTCGCTTATCCGGCCTACTGGGCTCATGCAGTTATTGAGTTGGTAGGCCGGATAAGGGGTTTTCGCCGCCGTCCGGCAATGGCTTCACAGAAACATTTCCGGCTTCTTTTTTAACCCTTTCTTTTCATCTGGATATTTCTTAACCCCTCAGTTTTGGTAGGGACGCGTATCGCTTGCTATCGCGGCCGCGTTTCGAATATTATTCTGCCGTCATAATAATAATTCTCGTTTACGTTATCATTCACTTTCCATCAGAGATATACCAATGGCGCGTCAAAAAACTGCTCAGCCAAAACACTCGCTGCGTAAAATTGCAGTCGTAGTAGCCACAGCGGTTAGCGGCATGTCTGTCTATGCACAGGCGGCGGTTGAACCGAAAAAAGAAGACACTATCACCGTCACTGCGGCTCCTGCTCCGCAGGAAAGTGCATGGGGACCGGCGGCAACCATCGCGGCACGCCAGTCAGCCACCGCGACCAAAACGGATACCCCGATTCAGAAAGTTCCCCAGTCTATTTCTGTGGTGACTGCCGAAGAGATGGCGCTACACCAGCCGAAGTCCGTGAAAGAGGCGCTCAGCTATACCCCAGGCGTTGCCGTGGGCACGCGTGGCGCATCTAACACCTATGATTACCTGATCATTCGCGGTTTCGCTGCCGACGGCCAAAGCCAGAATAACTATCTGAATGGCCTGAAGATGCAGGGGAACTTTTACAACGATGCGGTGATTGATCCTTATATGCTGGAACGCGCGGAAGTGATGCGTGGGCCGGTTTCTGTTCTGTACGGTAAGAGCAACCCAGGCGGTTTGTTGAACATGGTCAGCAAGCGTCCAACCACCGAGCCGCTGAAAGAAGTTCAGTTTAAAATGGGCACTAACAGCCTGTTCCAGACCGGTTTTGACTTCAGCGATGCGCTGGATGACGGCGGCGTTTACTCTTATCGCTTAACAGGTCTGGCTCGCTCGGCGAATGCGCAGCAGCAGGGGGCGGAAGAACAGCGTTATGCTATTGCGCCGTCCTTTAGCTGGCGTCCGGATGACAAAACCAACTTCACGTTCCTGTCCTACTTCCAGAACGAACCTGAGACCGGTTACTACGGTTGGCTGCCGAAAGAGGGGACTGTCAGCACGCTGCCGAACGGTAAGCGTCTGTCGACAGACTTCAACGAAGGCGCGAAAAACAATACCTACTCTCGTAATGAGAAGATGGTCGGTTATAGCTTCGACCATGAATTCAACGATACGTTTACCGTGCGTCAGAACTTGCGTTACGCGGAAAACAAAGTGTCGCAGAACAGTGTATATGGTTACGGCATGTGTTCCGATCCGCTCTATTCGAGCAACCCGATCACCAGCCCTTGCGCCAGCGTACCGCAGTCACAGTGGGGGCATACGCTGACCCGTCAGTACGTGGATGATAACGAAAAACTGCAGAACTTCTCTGTGGATACCCAACTGCAGAGCAAGTTTGCGACCGGTTCTCTGGATCATACCCTGCTGACCGGCGTTGATTTTATGCGTATGCGTAACGACATCGACTCCTGGTTTGGCTGGGCTGGTTCAGTTGCGCCATCTGACATCTACAACCTTGATCGCAGCGATTTCGACTTCGGATCCCATCCTGGGCCTGGCGCCGCCTATCGCGTGCTGAACAAGCAGAAGCAGACCGGCGTGTACGCCCAGGATCAGATGCAGTGGGATAAAGTGCTGGTGACGTTGGGCGGACGTTATGACTGGGCGCAGCAGGATACTCTGGATCGTGAAGCGAATACTCAGCACTCGCGTAATGATAACGAGTTTACCTGGCGCGGCGGCGTAAACTACCTGTTCGACAACGGCGTGACTCCGTACTTCAGCTACAGCGAGTCGTTCGAACCGGCTTCTACCGTGGGCGCGAACGGCAGCATCTTTGCGCCGTCTAAAGGCAAGCAGTACGAAGCGGGCGTGAAATATGTCCCGAACGATCGTCCGATCGTGATCACCGGTGCGGTCTATCAGTTGACCAAAACCAACAACCTGATGGCCGATCCTAACGGTTCGTTCTTCTCGGTTGAAGGCGGTGAGATTCGTTCACGCGGCGTTGAAGTGGAAGCAAAAGCGGCGCTGTCTGCCAGCGTTAACGTGGTCGGTTCCTACACTTATACGGATGCGGAATACACCACCGACACCAACTACAAAGGCAACACCCCGGCGCAGGTGCCAAAACATATGGCGTCGCTATGGGGCGATTACACGATGTTTGACGGCCCGCTTTCCGGTCTGACTCTGGGCACCGGCGTTCGCTATACCAGCTCCAGCTATGGCGATCCGGCTAACTCCTTTAAAGTCGGCAGCTACACCCTGGTGGATGCGCTGGTTCGGTACGATCTGGCACGCCTTGGCATGGCAGGTTCCAACGTCGCGCTGCATGTCAACAACCTGTTTGACCGCGAATACGTCGCCAGCTGCTTTAACACCTATGGCTGCTTCTGGGGCGCGGAACGTCAGGTCGTTGCTACCGCAACCTTCCGTTTCTAATTTTTCTTTGGGCACGCATTGCGTGCCCGCTTAACAAGTTGGCCGCTATGCAGGAACAGACTCATCATCCCGATACCACGTTTGCACTGCGTGATGTCTCCTTTCGCGTGCCAGGTCGCACGCTTCTGCACCCTCTGTCGTTAACTTTTCCCGTCGGTAAAGTGACTGGCCTGATTGGTCACAATGGTTCAGGTAAATCCACGTTGTTAAAAATGTTGGGTCGCCATCAGCCGCCGTCAGAAGGGGATATCCTGCTCGATGCGCAACCGCTGAACAGTTGGAACAGCAAAGCGTTTGCCCGTAAGGTGGCGTATTTACCGCAGCAGTTGCCGCAGGCGGAAGGGATGACCGTACGTGAACTGGTGGCGATTGGTCGCTATCCGTGGCACGGGGCGCTGGGCCGTTTTGGCGTCGCGGACAGAGAAAAAGTGGAAGAGGCGATCGCGCTGGTTGGGTTAAAACCCCTGGCGCATCGTCTGGTCGACAGTCTTTCCGGCGGTGAACGTCAGCGCGCGTGGATTGCGATGCTGGTGGCGCAGGACAGTCGCTGTCTGCTGCTCGATGAACCCACCTCGGCGCTGGATATTGCCCACCAGGTGGATGTGCTGGCGCTGGTTCATCGACTCAGCCAGGAGCGTGGCCTGACGGTGATCGCTGTGCTGCATGATATCAACATGGCTGCCCGCTACTGTGACTACTTAGTCGCCTTGCGCGGGGGCGAAATGATTGCCCTGGGAACGCCCGCCGACCTAATGCGTAGCGAAACCCTGGAACGTATTTATGGCATCCCGATGGGGATCCTGCCGCATCCGGCAGGCGCTGCACCTGTGAGTTTTGTGTATTGATGAGCGGCTTACACCACATAACACGTCGTCGTTTATTAACGGCGATGGCACTTTCCCCGCTGCTCTGGCAGATGAAACCGGCGCGCGCGGCCGCTGTCGATCCACATCGTATCGTGGCGCTGGAGTGGCTGCCGGTTGAGCTGTTGCTGGCGCTTGGCGTGACGCCCTATGGCGTGGCAGACATTCCTAACTACCGCCTGTGGGTGAATGAACCGCCGCTGCCTGCGTCGGTGATTGATGTCGGATTACGCACCGAGCCGAATCTTGAGCTGCTGACCGAAATGAAACCCTCCTATATGTTCTGGTCGACAGGGTACGGCCCTTCTCCCGAAACGCTGGCGCGAATTGCGCCCGGACGTGGCTTCAACTTCAGCGATGGCAAACAGCCCTTAGCCGTGGCGCGTCGATCTCTGATCGATATGGCGCAGATGCTGAATCTGGAATCTGCAGCTGAGCGACATCTGGCGGAATACGACCAGTTTATCGCCAGCCGGAAATCGCGCTTTGTGCAGCGTGGAGAACGCCCGCTGCTGTTGATCACTCTCCTCGATCCTCGCCATATGCTGGTTTTCGGCCCGAACTGCCTGTTCCAGGACGTGCTGGATGAATACGGGATTCGCAACGCCTGGCAGGGAGAAACCAATTTCTGGGGCAGTACGGTGGTCGGAATCGATCGCCTTGCAGCCTACAAAGATGCCGATGTGCTTTGCTTTGATCATGGGAATAACAAAGAGATGGCCACGCTGATGGCAACGCCGCTCTGGCAGGCGATGCCGTTCGTGCGTGAAGGGCGTTTCCAGCGCGTACCGCCCGTGTGGTTTTATGGCGCCACACTGTCGACCATGAATTTTGTCCGTATTCTGGATAATGCGCTGGGGGGCAAGGCGTGAGTCAACGTATTGCACGTTTCCCGGCGTTATTGCTGGCGCTGTTGTTTATCGTCGCCGTAGGGTTAACCTGGACGAATTTCACCGTTGCGCTGCCGCGTACCCAGTGGCAGCAGGCGCTGTGGTCACCGGATATCGACGTCATCGAGCAGATGATTTTCCATTACAGCCTTCTCCCTCGTCTGGTGATCTCCCTGCTGGTTGGGGCCGGGCTGGGTCTGGTTGGCGTGCTCTTTCAACAGGTGCTGCGTAACCCGCTGGCCGAACCGACCACACTGGGCGTGGCGACCGGCGCACAGTTAGGGATGACGGTCACGACATTGTGGGCGATACCGGGCGTGATGGCCGGGCAGTTTGCCGCTCTGGTGGGCGCCTGTATTGTCGGGGCGCTGGTGTTTGGCGTCGCCTGGGGAAAACGACTTTCTCCCGTCACGCTGATCCTCGCCGGTCTGGTGGTCAGTCTGTACTGCGGGGCCATCAACCAACTGTTAGTCATCTTTCACCACGATCAGTTGCAGAGCATGTTCCTGTGGAGTACCGGAACGTTGACGCAAACTGACTGGGGCGGTGTGCAGCGTCTGTGGCCGCAACTGCTGGGCGGCGTCATGCTCACTCTGTTGTTGTTGCGCCCGCTAACCCTGATGGGGCTGGATGATGGCGTTGCGCGCAACTTAGGGCTGGCGCTGTCGCTGGCGCGTCTGGCGGCGCTGACGCTGGCGATTGTACTTAGCGCGCTGCTGGTCAATGCGGTAGGGATTATCGGTTTTATCGGTCTGTTTGCGCCGCTGCTGGCGAAAATGCTGGGCGCGCGTCGTCTGCTGGCGCGCCTGATGCTGGCTCCGCTGATTGGGGCGCTGATTCTGTGGCTGTCCGATCAGGTTATTCTCTGGCTGACCCGCGTATGGATGGAAGTGTCCACCGGTTCTGTGACGGCACTGATCGGCGCACCGCTGCTGCTGTGGCTGCTACCGCGCCTGCGTAGTATGAGCGCGCCGGACATGAACGTCAGCGACCGGGTGACGACGGAACGTCAGCATGTGCTGGGTTATGCGCTGATCGGCGGCGTGCTGCTGTTGATCGGGGCATATGTCGCGCTGTCGCTGGGGCGTGACGCGCAGGGCTGGAGCTGGGCCAGCGGCGTGCAACTGGAAGAACTGATGCCCTGGCGCTGGCCGCGCATTCTGGCGGCGATGATCGCCGGGGTGATGCTGGCGGTGGCGGGGTGTATCATCCAGCGGCTGACCGGGAACCCGATGGCGAGTCCTGAGGTGCTGGGGATCAGCTCCGGCGCGGCGTTCGGCGTTGTGCTGATGCTGTTTCTGGTGCCGGGCGATGCGTTTGGCTGGCTGTTGCCCGCCGGGAGTCTC
>NZ_JBFWLF010000222.1:0-7614 GCF_050252275.1 Citrobacter sp.
TTGGGGCCTGGGTTTACTGCGGGTGAAGACTGCCATGCGGTGATTGAAACAAATCGTGGACACTGGCTGGGGCAGGTGATTTACGCCGGTTGTGCACAGGAAAATACCGGGATACCCGGCAATATCATGGGGCATACCGCACGACGGGTGATTCGTGCACCCGCCGCAGGCATCATGCGCGCCAGAGTGAAATTAGGCGATCTGGTAGAAGAGGGCGAGGTGATTGCCTGGATTGGCGAAAACGAAATCAAGGCGCCGCTGTCGGGGATGGTGCGCGGCCTGTTAAGTGACGGGCTGGCGGTGGTGGGCGGTTTTAAAATCGGCGATATCGACCCGCGCGGCGAGACGGCGGATTTTACCAGCGTCTCTGATAAAGCAAGAGCGATAGGCGGCGGAGTACTGGAAGCGCTCATGATGCTGATGCATCAGGGAGTGAAGTCAACAAATGAGGTGCTTGAAGTGGCGTAATGCGAATGGTCAGATGGCGCTATGTTTATCCGGCCCGGGAGGCGCCAGGCCGGGTACGCAAAGCGCCCCCGGCGAATAAAACGCATCATATTACTGGCAGATAACCGTTCCGGTTTTTCCCTCAATCCCTTCTTTCGCTTTACTGAGCACCGTGATCAAGGCTTCCCGACCGGGGCGGGTGCGGGCGAACGACGCGGCGGCCTCCACTTTCGGCAACATAGAACCTTTAGCGAAATGCCCTTCGCTGATAAAGCGTTCCGCATCGCTCAACGACAGGCGATCCAGCCATTGCTCATTTTCTTTACCGAAGTTAATAGCCACTTTTTCGACCGCCGTCAGGATGATGAGCATATCCGCGTCGATCATCTCTGCCAGGCGGGCACTGGCCCAGTCCTTATCGATCACCGCGCTGGCCCCCCGCAGATGGTTGCCTTCGCGAATTACCGGAATACCGCCTCCGCCCACGGTAATAACCACCTGTCCGGCCTCAACCAGCGCCTTGACGGTTTCTTTCTCAATGATGTCCACCGGCTTAGGCGAGGCCACGACACGACGATAACCACGTCCGGCATCTTCTCTAAGCGTATAACCTTGTTTTTCCAGCTGTTCCGCTTCCTGCTGTGTGAAGAATGAACCGATGGGTTTGGTGGGGTTCAGAAACGCAGGATCGTGGGCGTCGACTTCTACCTGCGTCACCAGTGTGGCGACAGGTTTGTGCATCCCGCGTGAGAGCAATTCTTCGCGCAGCGCGTTTTGCAGATCGTAACCGATATAGCCCTGGCTCAATGCCACGCAGACGGACATCGGCAGCATTGGCGAGTGCGCCTCTGTTTTTGCCGCGGCTTCGAATGCCTGGTTGATCATACCCACCTGCGGCCCGTTACCATGAGTCACGATAACCTCATGGCCCTGCGCAATGAGATCCACAATGGCCTGCGCGGTGATTTTGACGGCCTGCATCTGTCCGGCCAGATCCTCACCCAACGCGTTACCACCCAGCGCGAGAACAATTTTCTTCCTCATTTTTCCTCACTTATCATACACAGTTATCTGTTTCACCCACGCCGGGCGGGGTAAACGGCTTACGTCGTAAGAAGCGGCCCCGGCCTGCTTTCCCTGTAAAGACGCCATCGCAGAAGATCGTTTCACCACGCGACAGCGTTCTGACAATCGCACCCTGACAGCGGAACCCCTCCCAGGGCGAATAATCAGCGTTATCGTGCAGGTGAGCATGATGGATCGCCTGGCTCTGGCGGGGATCGATAATCACCACATCGCCATCAGCGCCAGGTGCCAGTTGCCCCTTCTGCGGCCATACGCCGAACAGTCTGGCAGGCGTCGCGCTGGTTAACGCGACAAAGCGTTCAGGGGTAATTCGCCCGCTCATCACACCTTCAGAAAAGAGCAGTTGCAGGCGGTTTTCCACGCCGGGCAAACCATTCGGGCAGCGGCTGAAATCGCCGCCTGAGATCTGCTGGCGCTGCGCCATTGAGAAGGTGCAGTGGTCAGTCGCCACCACGTCAATAGCGCCGTCACTGATGCCGCACCAGAGCTTGTCCTGCTCGCGTACATTGCGTAACGGCGGGCTGAGAATGAAGTTCAGACCGTCTTCCCCGTCATAACGGCGTTCATCCAGCAGCAGATATTGCGGACAGGTCTCTATCCACACGGGCTGATGATTCGCTTTCGCCAGGCGTAAATAGTCCAGTCCCAGGCCATTGGACAGGTGGACGATATACAACGGCGCGTTTCCCGCTAACTGCGCAAGGTTAATCATCCGGGCGATGGCTTCGGCTTCACATTCCAGCGGTCTGCTCAGGGCGTGATAGCGTGGCGACGTTAAGCCAGCGGCAATGAATTCGGCCCGTTTACTGGCGATGGCGGCGTCGTTTTCCGGGTGGACGGTGGTCAGCGCGCCGGACTTGTGCAAACGGCGCAGCACCTGCAAGGTTTCATCATCGTTGAGTTTGTACTGGTAGGTCAGATAGAGCTTGAAGCTGCTGATGCCTTCTTCCACCATCATCGGGATCTCGTCGAGGATGGCATGATTGACATGCTGAATGACGCCATGGAAACTGTAGTCGATCGCCGCTTTGTGCGCGGCGTACCCCTGGTAGACTTCCAGTTGATGGCGCAGGCGACAGCCTGACGGGCCAAATCCCATATGGTCAATAATGGTTGTTGTACCGCCACACGCCGCGGCGCGGGTGCCGGTAAAAAAATCATCACAGCTACGGGCGAGGCCGGTGTCGATATTGAAATGCGTATGTACATCCACGCCGCCGGGAAAAACGTAACATCCCGCAGCATCAATCACTTCACACGAAGGGGGCGGCGTAATCTCCGCATCCCGTTGACGAACGATACCGTTCTCAATCAGCAGGTCCTGTTTAGCCTGTCCGTCGGCGTTAACGACAATGCCATTTTTAATCAATACGCGCATAGCACACTCCAGAAATCCCCCGGTAAACCGGGGGAGACAGATGGATTGTTATTTCGTTGCCAGCCAGGACAGTGGAATGGCAGCGTACATCGCGGCGCAGGTCACCAGATGTGATTTCCAGGTTTTTTCGTTTGGCGCGTGGGCTTCGGGTTCTTTACCCGGACCAAAACCGATCACCGGAATACCGTGACGTCCCATAATCGATACGCCGTTGGTGGAGAACGTCCACTTGTCGACCACCGGTGCTTTGCCGAACAGACCTTCATAGGCATTGACCAGCGCTTTGACGGTGAAATGATCTTCTTCCACTTTCCAGGTTGGGAAGTAGCATTCGGTCGGGTAAACCAGCCCGGTCCAGGAAGGGCGGTCATAGTTGTACATCGAGACCACCGCATTGGCTTTTTTTACAGCCGGCAGGGCGCGAATCTCTTCCAGCGCGCCTTCCCAGGTTTCACCCCAGGTCAGACGACGGTCGATGGAGACGGCGCAACTGTCCGCCACGGCGCAGCGGCTTGGCGAGGTGAAGAAGATTTCGGAAACGGTTAAGGTCCCTTTACCGAGGAATTCGTCATAAGCCAGATGTTGTGACAATTCCTGTAACTCGTTGAGGATTGGTCCCATTTTAAAAATGGCGTTATCGCCGCGTTCCGGGGCGGAACCGTGACAACTGACTCCCTGCACATCAATGCGTATTTCCATGCGCCCGCGCTGTCCACGATAAACCTGGCAATCGGTCGGCTCGGTACTGACAACAAACTCCGGACGGATACCGGATTGCTCGATGATGTACTGCCAGCACAGACCATCGCAGTCCTCTTCCTGTACCGTGCCGGTGACCAGCAGCGTGTACTCATCTTCCAGACCGAGATCTTTAATGATCTTCCCGGCGTAAACCATGGACGCCATGCCGCCTTCCTGGTCAGACGTGCCGCGTCCACCGATCAGTTCATCGGTCTCCATCCCTTCATAGGGATCAAAATTCCAGTTGTTGATGTTGCCGATACCGACCGTATCGATATGCGCGTCCATCGCGACCAGGCGCGGGCCATGGCCGATGTATCCCAGAATGTTGCCCATCGGGTCGATCTCGACTTTATCGAAACCGACTTTCTCCATTTCTTGTTTGATGCGATGGATAACCCGTTTTTCATCGCAGCTTTCGCTGGGAATGGCGACCATGTCGCGCAGGAAACGCGTCATGTCTTCTTTGTAGTCGTTTGCTTTTTCAAGAATCAGTTTAAAAGGAATGTGCTTAGCCATGACTTTTCTCCAGTGTTCGCTCCCGAATCTCCTGGGGAGCGTTTTCCAATAGGGGGTTACAGTGCGACCGGATGTTTGCCTTCCCAGACCACTTCCCGGTAGTGCTTCACATCGGTATCGCCTTCGGTACTGATGACCAGCACAACGGCATCTTTATCTAACGCCAGTTTGTCCATCAGGGCCTGGCGCTGTGGGTGATGATGGACAGCAGCCAGAACGCCCAACCCTACGGCGCCGGACTCGCCGGAGATCACCCGTGGGTCGCTGCCAAAAGGATTACCCAGCACGCGCATGCCCAGCGCGGCGACGCTGTCCTGGCAGGAGATAAATTGGGTGGCGCAGTTGCGCAGAATTTCCCAGCCGAGCGGGTTAGGTTCACCACAGGCCAGACCGGCCATGATGGTTGCCATATCTCCCCCAACGTTGACGATGTCGCCTTTCACGCCGGAACGATAAATGCAGTCCGCTTTGTCCGGTTCGACGATAATGCTGTGCAGGTTTTGCGGGCCATAGACGTCGACCAGATAGCCCAGCACGCCGCCCGCCATGGCGCCAACGCCAGCCTGTAACAGCACGTGGGTCGGTGTGACGTCCAGGGCGCGCATTTGCTCAACGGCCTCATCGGCCAGCGTGGCGTAGCCCTGCATAATCCAGGTGGGGATTTTGGTGTAACCTTCCCAGGCGGTGTCCTGCACCACTTCCCAGCCGTTTTGTTGGGCGTGCTGCATGGTCAGACGAACGGTATCGTCATAGTTCATGTCGGTGACAATGCACTCCGCGCCGAGGTTGAGAATGGCGTCCACGCGTTCTTGCGCTGAGCCTTTCGGCATGTAAATCACCGCATGTTGTCCGAGCTGTTGTGCCGCCCAGGCAATACCGCGACCGTGGTTACCGTCGGTGGTAGTGGCAAACGTCATTTTTTCGCCGATGGCGTTTTTGAGCTGTTCGAAAGAGAGCGTCTCAATATCAAGATGATATTTCTCACACAACAGGCAGGCGATGGCAAAAGCCCCGCCGAGCATCTTGAACGCGTTCAGTCCAAAGCGTTTTGACTCATCTTTGACGAGGATTTTCTTCACGCCAAATAGTCGGGCGAGGTCATCCAGCGCACAGAGCGGCGTTGGATGGTAGCCCGCGATCTTTTGATGGAACTGGCGAGCCACTTTGGCCTGTTTTTGCGAAAAAAGGGGCGATGTTTCACCGTTGTAAAAGCGGTTATCGGCAATATCGATCTTCAGTGAGAAAACGGACATATCCTATCCTTTTGGCCTCCGGAAAGGAGAGCCGACCGGCAGGTCGGCTCAGGGGGTTATTTCACGCGCGGTTGCGCTTCTTTCAACAACTGCTCCAGCAGTACGCCAGGCTTCGGATATTTGCGGGAGAGGATCATCGCGGCGATGATGTAGGGCTTCCAACTGGCTTCTTTGTACGTTGCGATGCGGTATTTTTCGAATACGGCGTCGGTGACTTCCCCTTCTTTGCAGGAGACGCCGCTGATATCCGCGGGCAGGCAGTGCATATACAGCGCTTCGCCGTCGCGGGTGAGTTGCATCATTTCTTCAGTACAGTGCCAGTTTTTATGCTTTGCGTTTTGCTCAAGACACTGTCTTTCCAGCTCTTTCAGGGCCGCGTGATCGTTGGCGCGCAGAAGTTCGGTACGTTCTTCCATCACTTTGTAAGGCGCCCATGATTTCGGATAGACGATGTCGGCATCTTTGAAGGCTTCTTCCATGCTGGTGACCTGGCGGAAGCTGCCGCCGGACGCGTTCGCGTTGTTTTTCGCCACTTCAATCACGTCCGGGATCAGGTCATATCCTTCCGGATGCGCCAGGGTGACGTCCATACCGAAGCGGGTCATCAGACCGATAATGCCTTGTGGCACAGAGAGGGGTTTGCCGTAGCTGGGGGAGTAGGCCCAGGTCATGGCGATTTTTTTACCCTTAAGGTTTTCCAGCGAACCAAAATGTTCACGTAGCCAGGCCAGATCCGCCATTGCCTGTGTTGGATGGTCGATATCGCATTGCAGGTTAACTAACGCCGGACGCTGCGGCAGCACGCCCTGTTTGTAGCCGTCATCCAGCGCGGCGCCGACTTCACGCATATAGGCGTTGCCCGCACCAAGATACATGTCGTCGCGAATACCAATGGCGTCGGCGCAGAAGGAGATCATATTGGCCGTTTCGCGGACGGTTTCGCCGTGCGCGATTTGTGATTTTCCTTCGTCCAGATCCTGCTGAGCCAGGCCGAGCAGATTAAGGGCGGACGCGTAAGAAAAGCGGGTACGGGTGGAGTTATCGCGGAAAACGGAAATCCCTAATCCACTATTGAAGACTTTGGTCGCGATGTTTTCGGCACGCAGCATCTTCAGCGCAGCAGCGACGTCCAGGACTTGTTTCAGTTCATCCGGCGTCTGTTCCCACGTAAGCAAAAAATCCTTCTCGTGAAGGTGTGAGGTCAGCGAATTGATATCCTTTATCAGCTCATTAACAGTTTTCATTGTAAGGTCCTGGTAGTGGAATGACGGCAAGGTGGCTTATTCGCGGTAATGACAAGCGGCATCACCGATATACCAGGGACTAACAATAAGCGTGCCAAAATGAATTCGACGGCGGATAAATAGGAAATCATCAGGCAATATGTGGTACTGATCACAGAATAAAGCTATCTGTAATTCGTCATGAATATACGAAAACGTTTGGCTTAATAAATAACGCAATGTGTCAATGAACTGACTGACAGAATAATACCCGGATGAAGAGTAAATACCGTCAGTTTGATAAACTCACTGCGCTGATTCTCATATTGATATAGAAATGTGATTTCTCTTGCATATTTTCATTATAAAATGATAAAGAGCCTGTGTTTTTATCAAAGCAAATTTTGTCTGAGTTAGTATCCTTATATTCTACGAACCATCAATGTCTTCAATGATCAATCATTTAAGTGATTCCGGAAGGTAAGACTATGGTGCTTGCAACAACGCAGTCCATTTTGATGCAGATTCAACCTACCATTCAGCGTTTCGCCAGAATGCTTGCCAGCGTTTTGCAACTCGAAGTTGAGATCGTCGATGATAACCTCTGCCGCGTCGCGGGAACCGGCGCTTACGGGAAATACCTCGGACGCCCGTTGAGCGGTAACTCCAGACTGTTGCGCTATGTACTGGAAAGTAAAAAAGAAAAGGTTGTGACGCATTCCCGCTTTGACCCGCTCTGTGAAGGCTGCGATAGCAAAGATAACTGTCGCGAGAAGGCTTTTCTGGGAACCCCCGTCATTCTGCAGGACCGCTGTGTAGGAGTGATCAGTTTGATTGCCGTAACGCATGAACAGCAGGAACATATCAATGACAACCTGCGCGTGTTTTCAGACTATGTTCGCCATATATCGACTATTTTTGTTTCAAAACTTCTCGAAGATCAGAGTGGGAGTGACAACATCAGTAA
>NZ_JBFWLF010000223.1:0-7591 GCF_050252275.1 Citrobacter sp.
GATCTCGTGCATCAGGCCGGAGTCGTTGGTGACAACGGCTTTACACGCGCCAATCAATATGACCGCCTGTTCGAGCTGTGTTTCGCCCGCCAGGTTACGACACCACGCCTGTTGTTCATCACTCAATGTCGCCAGAATTTCGTTTCCAGCCTCATGATCTTTCGCCGAGCCAAACAGCACTATCTGATAGCCTTCATCGATGAGCTGTTTCGCCAGCTCCGCATAATGGTAGTGCGGCCAGCGTTTTGCCGGACCGAACTCCGCGCCGGGGCAAAAGCCAATCATCGGACGTTCGTCAGAAAGCGAAAACGCGCTGCAGGTTAACGACTTTTCACCTTCGCTCACCTGGAGTTGCGGCCACAATATCGGCTGCGGCAGATCTTTCGCCGTGCGCATCACGCCTTTATCGTAGGCTAGCGCCACGTAACGCTCGACCATTAAGGGCCAGGCGGCTTTATCCAGTACGCGCGCATCGTTAAGCAGGCCGTAGCGCATTTCACCGCGCCAGCCCGTACGGTGAGGGATACCGGCAAAGAAAGGAACCAGCGCTGATTTAAACGAGTTGGGCAACACGTAAGCGCGATCATAGCGTTTTTCACGCAGACTGTGACCCAGTTTGCGGCGTTCGCCAAGTTCGAGTGCGCCGTGGCCGAGCGGCATTGGAATTGCCTCGTTGACTTCCGGCATCCGCGATAACAACGGACGGCACCATGCCGGTGCCATCACATCGATTATCGCCTGGGGATAGCGCGCCTTGAGCGTGCGATAGAGACTTTGCGACATCATCATGTCGCCTACCCAGGACGGGCCAATCACCAGAATCCTCATAGATTGCCTGCCTTACGCGTCGCGGTTCAGCCAGGTCATATATTCCGTAACGCCTTCGGCAACGGTCTTGAAGGGCTTATCGTAGCCCGCAGCGCGCAGGTTGGTTAGATCGGCCTGAGTAAATGCCTGGTAGCGACCTTTCAGTTTTTCCGGGAACGGAATGTACTCAAGTTCACTTTTCTTATGGTATGCCAGCGCGGCATCTGCCACCGCCTGGAAGGATTCTGCACGACCGGTACCCAGGTTAAAGATGCCGGACACGCCGTTCTCCCAGAACCACAGATTTACATCCGCCACGTCGCCGACGTACACGAAGTCACGCTTAAAGTTTTCGCTACCTTCAAACAGCTTCGGCGTTTCGCCGTTGTTGAGTTGCGTATTGAGATGGAAAGCCACGCTTGCCATGCTACCTTTATGGCCTTCGCGGGGTCCGTAGACGTTGAAGTAACGGAAGCCGACGATCTGTGAATTGGCTTCTGGCAGGATCTGACGCACATACTCGTCAAACAGGAATTTAGAGTAACCGTAAACGTTCAGCGGTTTCTCATATTCGCGGGATTCGATGAAATCAGACGTGCGACCGCCATAGGTGGCAGCGGAAGAGGCATACAGGAACGGAATTTCGCGCTCCAGGCAGTAATGCAGCAGCTCTTTGGAGTACTGATAGTTGTTATCCATCATGTACTTGCCGTCCCACTCGGTGGTGGAAGAGCAGGCCCCTTCGTGGAAAATGGCTTCGATCTCGCCGAACTCTTCGCCCGCCATAATCTGGATTAAGAAATCTTCTTTATCCATATAGTCGGCAATGTTCAGATCCACCAGGTTAACAAACTTGGTGCCGTCTTTCAGGTTGTCCACCACCAGGATATCGGTGATGCCTTTATCATTCAGGGACTTAACGATGTTGCTGCCGATAAAGCCCGCGCCGCCGGTAACGATGATCATAACTGTAACCTATGAATTATGGAGTCAGAGACAATCTCAGACACGAATACCTCTTATCATATCACTACATAGCGTTGGCTTCAGCCATTCACCGAATGGTCGTGTGGGTACGCGTGATTTATCCTGCATTTTAAAGAAGTGATAATGCGTCATCTCGTATCAGCGTCCAGGGTTAGGTAAGATGTGCTGAAATTTGCCCAGTCTGGAGAATCGCAATGCGTGGGGATTTTTACAAACAGTTAACTAACGATCTGCAAACCGCCCGTGCGGAAGGATTGTTTAAAGAAGAGCGCATTATTACGTCTGCTCAGCAGGCCGATATCACGGTGGCGGATGGCAGCCACGTCATTAATTTCTGTGCCAACAACTATCTGGGGCTGGCGAACCATCCAGAGCTGATTGCTGCGGCAAAAGCCGGTATGGATTCTCACGGATTCGGGATGGCGTCGGTGCGCTTTATCTGCGGCACCCAGGACAGCCATAAACAGCTTGAGCAAAAGCTGGCTGAATTCCTCGGCATGGAAGATGCCATTCTTTACTCCTCCTGCTTTGATGCCAACGGCGGCCTGTTCGAAACGCTGCTCGGCGCCGAGGATGCGATTATTTCCGATGCCCTGAACCATGCCTCTATCATTGACGGCGTGCGCCTGTGTAAAGCAAAGCGCTTCCGCTATGCCAACAACGATATGCAGGAACTGGAAGCGCGTCTGCAAGAAGCGCGCGACGCCGGGGCTCGTCATGTGCTGATTGCCACTGACGGCGTGTTCTCAATGGACGGCGTCATCGCCAACCTGAAGGGCGTGTGCGATCTGGCTGACAAATACAACGCGCTGGTGATGGTCGATGACTCTCACGCGGTGGGGTTTGTCGGAGAGAACGGTCGTGGTTCCCATGAGTACTGCGACGTGATGGGCCGCGTAGATATCATCACCGGCACGCTGGGTAAAGCGCTTGGCGGCGCGTCTGGTGGCTATACCGCCGCGCGCAAAGAGGTGGTTGAATGGCTGCGTCAGCGCTCTCGCCCGTATCTGTTCTCTAACTCGCTGGCGCCGGCGATTGTCGCTGCCTCCATCAAAGTGCTGGAGATGGTTGAGTCTGGCGGTGAACTGCGCGATCGCCTGTGGGCCAACGCGCGTCAGTTCCGTGAGCAAATGTCTGCCGCCGGGTTTACCCTGGCCGGCGCCGATCACGCGATTATCCCGGTGATGCTGGGTGACGCGGTGATTGCACAAGACTTTGCCCGCGAGCTGCAAAAAGAGGGCATTTACGTCACAGGATTCTTCTATCCGGTTGTTCCGAAAGGCCAGGCCCGCATTCGTACTCAGATGTCTGCGGCGCATACCCCGGAACAAATCACCCGCGCGGTGGAAGCCTTCACCCGCATTGGTAAACAACTGGGCGTTATTGCCTGAGGATGTGAGATGAAAGCGTTATCCAAACTGAAAGCGGAAGAGGGCATCTGGATGACCGACGTTCCGGAACCGGAAGTCGGCCACAACGATCTGCTGATTAAAATCCGTAAAACAGCCATCTGCGGCACTGACGTTCACATCTATAACTGGGATGAATGGTCGCAAAAAACCATCCCGGTTCCTATGGTTGTCGGCCATGAGTACGTTGGCGAAGTGGTCGGTATCGGTCAGGAAGTGAAAGGCTTCAAAATCGGCGACCGCGTGTCTGGGGAAGGACACATTACCTGCGGACACTGCCGTAACTGTCGTGGCGGACGCACGCACCTGTGCCGTAATACCACAGGTGTGGGCGTGAACCGTCCGGGCTGTTTCGCAGAATACCTGGTGATCCCGGCGTTCAACGCGTTCAAAATTCCGGACAATATCTCGGATGACCTGGCCTCCATCTTTGACCCGTTTGGCAACGCGGTGCATACGGCGTTGTCGTTCGATCTGGTCGGCGAAGACGTGCTGGTGTCGGGGGCTGGCCCTATCGGCATCATGGCGGCGGCGGTAGCGAAGCACGTGGGCGCACGCAACGTGGTGATCACCGACGTGAACGAATACCGTCTTGAACTGGCGCGTAAGATGGGTATCACCCGCGCAGTCAACGTGTCGAAAGAGAGCCTGAACGAGGTGATGGACGAACTGGGCATGACTGAAGGGTTTGATGTCGGCCTGGAGATGTCCGGTGCGCCGCCAGCATTCCGCGCGATGCTTGACACCATGAACCACGGTGGTCGGATTGCGATGCTGGGCATTCCTCCCTCAGACATGTCTATCGACTGGACGAAGGTGATCTTTAAGGGGCTGTTCATTAAAGGCATTTACGGCCGCGAGATGTTCGAAACCTGGTACAAGATGGCCGCGCTGATTCAGTCTGGTTTGGATCTGTCGCCGATCATCACCCACCGCTTCTCGATTGATGAGTTCCAGAAAGGCTTTGACGCTATGCGTTCAGGCCAGTCCGGGAAAGTCATTCTCAGCTGGAATTAATCAGATAAGGCCGGAAAATCCGGCCTTATTTCCTGAGGAATATCTGGAAAGCTGTAAAGAATTGTCATTGTCATAAATAATTCGTAATTGCGTCGTAGTCTTATATTGCTGTTTACCTGATGCCCCTACGCTGAAGTCTCCTGGAGCCTTTACAAATATTATTATCAGCCTTAATCGTTTCTTAATACAAAGGCTGTAAAAAGGCGGATAACTTCAAAGGCATTCGGTAATTTATTATGATGAAAAGTACAAACAGACTCAGTGTTATTATCCCGTTATATAATGCGGGTAATGATTTTAAAGCCTGCATGGAATCTCTCATCGCGCAAACATGGACTGCCCTGGAAATTATTATTGTCAATGACGGGTCAACGGATAATTCTGTTGATATAGCAAAGTATTACGCCGAAAACTATCCTCATGTACGACTGCTCCACCAGGCGAATGCCGGAGCATCGGTCGCCCGTAACCGCGGGATGGAGGTGGCGAGTGGTAAGTACATCGCATTTGTTGATGCCGATGACCTCGTCTATCCGCATATGTACGAAACGCTAATGACAATGGCGCTGGAGGACGATCTGGACGTCGCGCAGTGCAATGCCGACTGGAGCGAGCGGGATACCGGCGTGACCTGGCAATCTATTCCGACCGACCGGATCCGTTCAACCGGCGTACTCACCGGTCCTGACTGGCTGCGTATGGCGCTTTCATCCCGCCGCTGGACCCACGTGGTGTGGATGGGGGTTTATCGTCGGGATGTGATTGAAAAGAATAACATCCGCTTTATTCCCGGATTACATCATCAGGATATTGTGTGGACCACGGAATTTATGTTTAACGCGCTGCGTGCGCGTTATACGGAAGAATCTTTGTATAAATATTTCTTACATAATAATTCTGTCAGCCGACTGAAACGTCAGGGTAATAAAAATCTGAACTATCAGCGACATTACATTAAGATCACCCGATTATTAGAGAAGCTTAATCG
Organism: Citrobacter sp.; assembly: GCF_050252275.1. Taxonomy (NCBI): domain Bacteria; kingdom Pseudomonadati; phylum Pseudomonadota; class Gammaproteobacteria; order Enterobacterales; family Enterobacteriaceae; genus Citrobacter; species Citrobacter sp. The sequence goes on from NZ_JBFWLF010000223.1 coordinate 5,209, forward strand.
GAATTACGCAGACAGGATTACTATCTATCCTGAATTTCATCAACAAATAACGTATGAAGCATTGCGTGTTTGTCATTCCGTGCGCAAAGAGCCTGATATTTTGACGCGTCAGCGAATGATCGCCGAGATTTTTACCTCGGGGATGTATAAACGTATGATAATGAACGTGCGCAGCGCCAAGGTCGCCTATCAGGCGTTACTGTGGTCAGTGAGATTGTACCAATGGCGCGACAAAACGCGTTCGCACCATCGTACTGCACGTAAAGCGCTTAACCTGGGTTAACGCTGTTATCGCGGGGCGATTTTCCCCAGCCTTGCCACTGATTCTGGAACCAGTTCACCAGCGTGCTCTGACTGATGCTTTCGCTTAACACGCTGAAGAATCGACTGGTATAGACCGGTTCTACAGGTTTCTTCGCTTTACACAACGCCACGCCGCGGAATGGATTTCGCGGGGCGTCGTTGGTTTTCGGCGGTGTCAAATTCGGCGTGGAGGTATCTACCTGCGGCTCATTGAGCAGGCTGCTCGGACGGACAAGGGTGATGTCGGCTGGCAGGTTATACACCATTTGCTGTAACACACGTACCGTCGACGGATGAGGGTGGCCTATCGCGATGGCAGAACCGTTGCGGCGGGCCAGATCAATCGCGCGGGTAAACTGGCGGCGAATGTCCGTGTCGTTTTGCGTGTCGTCGAGAAACACTTTCCGCTTAATCACCTTTACGCCGGTTCCGGATGCGGCACGCATCGCCTGACTGTTACCGATGGTCATACTGTCGAGAAAATAGAGATCGTAGCGTTCCAGCGCCTGCATCACTTTTTGCATACCAAACAGGCTGGAAGTCATTGCGCTGCCCATATGGTTGTTGAGCCCCACCGCGTAAGGCACTTTACCAACCGCCTCGCGAATGATCCGTTCAATTTCGTCGCTGCTCATCTCCGGACGTAGGGTGTCTTTCTCCAGCGGCTGTTTACTCAGCGGTGCCATCGGCAGATGGATCAGCACTTCATGACCGCTGTTATGCGCTTTGGTCGCCATTTCGCGCGCATGAGGCGCATTGGGTAGCACGGCGACGGAGATTTGAGAGGGCATCGCCAGCACCTGATTTTCGTAATGCGGGCGGTAGCCAAAATCGTCAATGACGATGGCGAGTTTGCCAGCAAAAACAGGGGAGGCGAATGCCAGCAGGCTGGCGAATGAAAGAACAGTACGACGAAACTGAGGCAAAACTTATCTTCCCAACCACGGTTGTGGATTGACGGCCTGACCCTGGCGACGAATTTCGAAATAGAGCGACGGTCGACCCTGACCCCCGCTGCTACCCACCAGCGCAATCGGCTGGCCGGCGCGAACCTGCGTACCGACACTGACCAGCGCACTCTGGTTGTAGCCATAAAGACTCATGTCGCCCTTGCCGTGTTCAACGACGACGACCAGTCCGTATCCCTGCAGCCAGTCCGCCAGAATGACGCGACCATCGGCAATGGCTTTCACTTCAGTGCCTTCAGACGCACCGATAACCATCCCCTTCCAACGTAGCTCACCTTGCAGTTGTTCGCCATAGCGATGCAGCGTGGGGCCGCGAACGGGCCAGAATGCCTGGCCGCGTGGCGAACCCAGACCGCCGGTACGCGACATCAGCGATTTCTCACTGTCTGTGGGCTTGTACGTGGTGCCTTTGCGGGTGGCCTCTTTCTGGCGATTACGTACCGCTTCCGCCTCACGTGCTTCGCGTTCGGCACGGGCTTTGGCGGCCGCCTCGGCACGGGCAATGCTGTTACGCAAACGGGATTCGTTGGCGCGCAGTTCACTGAGCTGTTGCTGGCCTTGCTGAATGGAGGATTCCAGCCCGGCGAGGGTTTTCTTACGTTCGTTACGCGCCTGTTCAAGCTTCGCCTGCTGGGCGCGCTGTTCATACAGCAGCGTCTGTTGCTGACTCTGCTTCTCTTCCAGTTCGGCACGCTGGGCGGCGACCTCTTCGCGAGTCTGCTTCAACTCGTTGATCGTCTCCTGGCGCGCCTGGTTCAGATAACCAAAGTAGGCCTGCAAACGCTGACCGCGCTGGCTCTCTTCACCGCTGAGGATAAGCTGAATACCCGTGTGTTCACCCTGGCGAAACGCGGCATCCAGCTGCGCGGCAAGGCTGCGCTCCTGGTTGGCTTTCTGCCGTTCCAGCTTCGCAATAGAAGCATTCATCTCATCGATTTGTTTGTTCAGCTGCGCAAGCGTGTTTTGCGTTTCACGTAACTGGCGTGCGGCGGCGGAGATGGCCTCTTCCTGCGCCTTCAGTTGCGCTAGCAGGCCAGTACGTTGGTGCTGTTGCTGACGAACAGCACGTTCTTTGGCGGCGATATCTGCCTGAATGGATTTAAGCTGATCGC
>NZ_JBFWLF010000224.1:0-7579 GCF_050252275.1 Citrobacter sp.
CCAGGCGCTGCAGGTCACTGCTAAATTACTCGACAGGACCTTACTGGAAGCCGCCGCGCTTGCACTGCATCAGGCTCAGTCAGTGCAGATTTATGGCGTAGCAGCCAGTGCCATTCTGGGGGAGTATTTACATTACAAACTCCTGCGTCTGGGTAAACCCGCACAATTGTTCAGCGATATGCACCGTGCTGCCATGAACGCCACAACGCTTAGTAAAAACACGCTCGTAGTGGCAATTTCCAGTTCAGGCTCCACGCGCGATCTGCTGCATGTTGTAAAGCTAGCGCGTAAGCAAGGTGTGCGCGTAGTGGCGCTGAGTAATACGCCGCGCAGCCCGTTAGCATCGCTTAGTGATATTCAACTGGTCGCAGCCAAACCAGAAGGTCCGTTGAGTGCCGGCGCGCTAAACGCCAAGGTGGGTGTGATGCTGTTGATAGAACTGCTCACCACATCGCTAATCGCACTGGATGAAAAGTACAGCGATGTAAGCCAGAAAACAGCCAGCGCGACCCTGCCGCTACTGCTTTAAAGACATAAAAAAACCCGCCGAAGCGGGTTTCTTAGAGTGTAAAGCGACAGTAATAAATTACTGACCTTTGATCTCTTTACGACCGTTGTACGGTGCTTTTTCACCCAGCGCTTCTTCGATACGAATCAGCTGGTTGTATTTAGCAACGCGGTCAGAACGGCTCATAGAACCCGTTTTGATCTGGCCTGCAGCAGTACCCACAGCCAGGTCAGCGATGGTAGCATCTTCAGTTTCACCGGAACGGTGAGAGATCACAGCTGTGTAGCCAGCGTCTTTCGCCATCTTGATTGCAGCCAGCGTTTCGGTCAGAGAACCGATCTGGTTGAATTTGATCAGGATGGAGTTAACGATGCCTTTTTCGATACCTTCTTTCAGGATCTTGGTGTTGGTTACGAACAGGTCGTCACCAACCAGCTGGATTTTGTCGCCCAATACTTTGGTCTGGTATGCAAAACCATCCCAGTCAGACTCGTCCAGACCGTCTTCGATAGAAACGATCGGATACTGTTTGGTCAGGTCTTCCAGGAAGTGAGTGAATTCTTCAGAGGTGAACGCTTTGTTGCCTTCGCCAGCCAGAACGTATTTACCGTCTTTGTAGAATTCAGATGCTGCGCAGTCCATCGCCAGAGTGATGTCTTTGCCCAGCTCGTAGCCAGCAGCTTTAACCGCTTCAGCAATGACAGCCAGCGCTTCAGCGTTGGAGCCCAGGTTCGGCGCATAGCCACCTTCGTCACCCACAGCAGTGTTCATGCCTTTCGCTTTCAGCACTTTAGCCAGGTTGTGGAACACTTCAGAACCCATACGTACGGCTTCTTTCAGGGTTTTCGCGCCAACTGGCTGAATCATGAATTCCTGGATGTCGACGTTGTTGTCAGCGTGCTCACCACCGTTGATGATGTTCATCATCGGAACCGGCATGGAGTATTTGCCCGGAGTACCATTCAGCTCAGCGATGTGCTCGTACAGCGGCATGCCTTTAGCAGCAGCAGCAGCTTTGGCGTTAGCCAGAGACACAGCCAGGATGGCGTTCGCGCCGAAGTTGGATTTGTTTTCAGTACCGTCCAGATCGATCATGATCTTGTCGATGCCAGCCTGATCTTTGGCATCTTTGCCAAGGATAGCCTGAGCGATCGGGCCGTTAACCGCGCCAACAGCTTTCAGTACGCCTTTACCCATGAAGCGGGCTTTGTCGCCATCGCGCAGTTCCAGCGCTTCGCGGGAGCCTGTAGAAGCACCTGACGGAGCTGCTGCCATACCGACGAAACCACCTTCCAGGTGTACTTCGGCTTCAACAGTCGGGTTACCACGGGAGTCGATGATTTCACGACCGATGACTTTAACGATTTTGGACATTAGGTTTTCCTCAGTACAAGTTAAACTAAAACTCCAGACAAACAACGCGTACCTTTGGTACGCGTTGCCGTTCTAACTTTTTTTACTTCTTACTTCGCCTGACGCTTCTGATGCTCGCTGGCGGCTTTCACAAAGCCAGCAAACAGCGGATGTCCATCACGTGGCGTGGAAGTAAATTCCGGATGGAACTGACAGGCCACGAACCACGGATGATTCGGTACCTCAATGATCTCGACCAACTGATCATCACCGGAACGGCCTGCAACACGCAGACCCGCAGCTTCAATCTGTTTCAACAGCATATTGTTGACTTCGTAACGATGGCGATGACGCTCAACAATAGTCGGCGTGCCGTACAACTGACGGACCAGACTATCGTCGCCAAGCTGACACTGCTGCGCGCCAAGACGCATGGTGCCACCCAGATCGCTCTTCTCAGTACGGACTTCAACGTTACCGTCTTCGTCACGCCATTCGGTAATCAGCGCCACAACCGGGTACTTACAGTCTGGCACAAATTCCGTCGAGTTGGCGTTGTCCATACCGGCGACATTACGCGCAAACTCAATCAACGCAACCTGCATACCCAGGCAAATGCCCAGATAAGGAATATTGTTCTCACGCGCATAGCGTGCAGTCGCGATCTTGCCTTCTACACCACGGTAGCCGAAGCCGCCAGGGATCAGGATAGCGTCCAAATCTTTCAGGATTTCGACACCGCGTGTTTCAACATCCTGCGAATCAATCAGCTTGATGTTGACGGTCACGCGATTTTTCAGACCGCCGTGTTTCAGCGCTTCAATCACGGATTTATAGGCATCCGGCAGTTCAATGTACTTGCCGACCATCCCAATCGTGACTTCGCCTGCCGGGTTCGCTTCTTCGTAAATTACCTGTTCCCATTCGGCCAGGTTAGCTTCCGGACACTCTAAGCTGAATCGTTTACAAATATAATCGTCCAGGCCCTGTGATTTCAACATTCCTGGAATTTTATAGATGGAATCGACATCTTTCAGAGAAATCACCGCTTTTTCCGGAACGTTACAGAACAATGCAATTTTCGCACGTTCGTTAGCCGGGACAGCGCGGTCAGAGCGGCAAATCAGGATATCTGGCTGGATACCGATAGAGAGCAGCTCTTTTACAGAGTGCTGCGTCGGTTTTGTTTTCACTTCACCTGCCGCTGCCATGTACGGAACCAGCGTCAGATGCATAAACAGTGTGTGTTCACGGCCAATTTCAACGGCCATCTGGCGAATCGCTTCAAGGAACGGCAGAGATTCGATATCACCAACGGTACCGCCGATTTCTACCAGCACAACGTCATGGCCTTCGCCGCCTTCCAGCACGCGTTCTTTAATGGCATTGGTGATGTGCGGGATAACCTGTACGGTCGCGCCGAGATAGTCGCCACGGCGCTCTTTGCGCAGAACGTCAGAGTAAATACGACCCGTGGTGAAGTTGTTGCGGCGGCTCATTTTGGTGCGAATGAAACGCTCGTAGTGACCCAGGTCCAGGTCGGTTTCAGCGCCGTCTTCAGTAACGAACACTTCCCCGTGTTGGATTGGGCTCATGGTGCCAGGATCGACGTTGATATACGGATCCAGTTTCATGATGGTCACGTTGAGGCCACGGGCTTCAAGAATGGCTGCGAGGGAGGCTGCGGCAATGCCTTTACCCAGAGAGGATACGACCCCGCCGGTCACAAAAATATAGTTCGTTGTCATGCTGAACCTGAGAAGTTAGGGTGAAACGATGGAATAACCAGGACGGGAAAGTAGTATACCCGAACATGACGTACGCCACAAACTTTCATTATCCCCTCTCCTTCGTTCTTCAAGCCGCACCGGTGTTGGCTTCCTTCACTCACCCCAGTCACATAGCATTTCTATGTTTCTGGGGATTCTTTCAGTCGCCGCCGTGTTGCGACTCGAATAACTCGAAGAAGCAGTATACACGGTGTCTCATCAACATAACGGGAAGAGAAAATAGCCTCTTTGAGGTAAATGTTTTTGACGCAAATCAAGCGCTTGTTATTTAAAAAATCACACAAAACGCCCTTGACCGCGCAATTCCCTTAGAGATCAATTTCCTGCCGTTTTACCTGTTGCCAGACTTCTTCCATCGTTTCCAGGTCAACACCGGTCATTTCCAGGCCGCGCGCCGCCACAATCCGTTCGACCTCACGAAAACGCCGCTCGAATTTTTCGTTGGCTTTTTGCAGAGCGGTCTCCGCTTTGGTGCCTAAATGACGGGCCATATTGACGGTGGCAAATAGCAAATCGCCCATTTCCTCTTCCAGTTTAGCCTGGTCGACCACGACCTGCCGGGCCTCGTGCATGACCTCGTCGATCTCTTCATACACCTTATCGACCACTGGTCCCAGCGTCGTCCAGTCAAAACCGACATTCGAACAGCGCTTCTGGATTTTCTGCGCCCGCATTAGCGCTGGTAAACTGCGCGGAATATCATCGAGGGCAGAATGCTGCGCTTTTTGCGCTCGTTCGCCGGTTTTGATTTGTTCCCAGCGGGCCAGCACTTCAGTGCTGTTGTTGGCCTGGGCATCCGCAAAAACGTGCGGGTGGCGACGCTCGAGTTTGTCACTGATGGCGGCACAAATATCATTGAAATCAAAACGCCCTTCTTCCTGGGCTATTTGTGCGTAAAACACGACCTGAAACAGCAGATCGCCCAGCTCACCGCGCAGATCGTCAAAATCCTCACGGGAAATCGCGTCGAGCACTTCGTAGGTTTCTTCAAGGGTGTAAGGGGCGAGCGTGGCGAAAGTCTGTTCGTTATCCCACGGACAGCCGGTTTTCGGGTCGCGCAGGCGTTGCATGATGCCAAGCAGGCGGTCAATTTGGGTCATTGGAACATCCTGAAAACACAGGCCCGATAAGCGAGGCGCCACCGGGCCTGGAAAGTAAAATTAATTGCCGTGCAAACGACGCGCGTCAATCACATCAGGTACCTGATTCAGCTTGCTGAGCACGCGTCCCAGCACCTGCAGGTTGTAGATTTCAATTGTCATATCGATAGTAGCAAGCTGTTGTTTGGTATCGCTACGACTGGCAACGCCCAGCACATTGACCTTCTCGTTCGCCAGAATCGTCGTGATATCACGCAGTAAACCGCTGCGATCGTTGGCCTGTACGCGCACTACCAGCGAGTATCCCGCCGAATAGCTTTCACCCCACACGGCGTCCACAAGGCGTTCCGGCGCATGCGCACGCAGTTCGACCAGTTGCTCACAGTCCGCCCGATGGACGGAAATCCCGCGGCCCTGGGTAATAAACCCAACAATCTCATCGCCTGGAATCGGCTGGCAGCAACGGGCAATGTGATGCATCAAATTACCTACGCCTTCCACAACAACACGCCCATCGTCTTTACGCCGGTTCTGCGGCGCATGCGTTTTCTGCTGAAGCTGTTTCAGCGCGGCGGCGTCTTCTTCGGCGGCGCTCGGTTTGTTGAACTGCGATTGCAGGAAGTTCACCATCTGGTTCAGACGGATATCGCCCCCGCCAATCGCCGCCAGCAGTTCCTCCAGCTCGTTGAAGTTGTAGCGCGGCAGCAGATGCTTTTCCGCTTCTTTCAGGCTGATCCCTAAATGCGACAGCTCGTCATCCAGAATCTGCCGTCCGGCAAGGATGTTCTTATCGCGGTCCTGTTTACGGAACCAGGCGTGGATTTTCGAGCGCCCACGGCTGGTCGTCACATAGCCCAGATTCGGATTCAGCCAGTCGCGGCTCGGGTTCGGCTGTTTCTGGGTGATGATTTCGATCTGATCGCCCATCTGCAACTGATAGGTAAACGGCACGATGCGCCCACCGATTTTTGCCCCAATACAACGGTGCCCCACATCACTGTGAATGTGATACGCAAAGTCGAGCGGCGTAGAGCCCGCGGGCAGATCCACAACATCGCCTTTCGGCGTAAAGACGTAGACCCGATCGTCAAACACCTGACTGCGCACTTCGTCGAGCATTTCGCCAGAGTCCGCCATCTCTTCCTGCCAGGCGATCAGCTTACGCAGCCAGGCAATGCGGTCCTCATGGCCGGAACGCGCCCCGCCTGCGGCTGCGCCTTCTTTATACTTCCAGTGCGCGGCGACGCCCAGCTCAGCGTCCTCATGCATTTGTTTAGTACGAATCTGGATCTCTACCGTTTTGCCGCCGGGCCCCAACACCACGGTGTGAATCGACTGATAGCCATTCGGTTTCGGGTTGGCGACATAGTCGTCAAACTCATCCGGCAGATGGCGATAGTGCGTGTGCACAATGCCCAGCGCGGCGTAGCAGTCCTGCAAGCGCTCGGCGACGATACGCACGGCGCGCACGTCAAACAGCTCATCAAATGCCAGATGCTTTTTCTGCATTTTTCGCCAGATGCTGTAGATGTGTTTCGGGCGTCCATACACTTCCGCCTTTACGCCTTCCGTTTTCATCTCTGAGCGCAAATGACTCACGAACTCTTCAATGTAGTGCTCACGATCGATACGCCGTTCATGCAGCAGTTTGGCAATACGTTTGTACTCGGCAGGATGCAGATAGCGGAAGCAATAATCTTCCAGTTCCCATTTCAGTTGACCGATACCTAATCGGTTCGCCAGCGGCGCATAGATGTTAGTACACTCTTTTGCCGCCAACACGCGCTCATCTTCCGGCGCGTCTTTCACCTCGCGCAGATGGGCGATTCGTTCAGCAAGTTTGATGACCACGCAGCGGAAATCGTCGACCATCGCCAGCAGCATGCGCCGCACGTTGTCGACCTGCTCGGAGGAGACGGAATCGGTATGGGTCGCTTTCAACTGGCGAATGGCTGCCATGTCACGCACGCCATGAATCAAATTGACGATAGACTTACCTACGCTTTCCTGCAGGGTATCTTCGCTAACGACATTGGCATCTGCCAGAGGGAACAGCAGCGCTGCCCGCAGCGTGTCGATATCCATACTTAGTGTCGAGAGGATTTCCACCATCTCCACGCCACGCCACAGCAGCAGTTCCGCATCCGGATGCCCCTGTGTCTGTTGCAGGCAATACGCCCAGGTTTCGGCTAAGCGTTCACATGACTGCTGGCTGGTGATCCCAAGACTTTCGATCCACTTTTTCGGGTCAAATTCCCCAGCTTTGTTTAGATGCGCACTTCTTACCGCAACCATTGTCCTCTCCTTAAGGGACGTGACCTGTCGAAGTCGACAAGTCGTGATTCATTATGAATGCTCAAACAATACCATCGATTCCAGGTGTCCCGTGTGGGGGAACATGTCAAGCATCGCCAGCCGTTGTATTTGATATCCTGCGCGTAATAACGCCTCACTATCCCGCGCCAGCGTGGCAGGATTACAGGATACATAAACAATGCGGCCAGGCTGCAATTTTATAATATGTTGCATCACGCCCGCAGCCCCTGCGCGCGCAGGGTCGAGCAAGATTTTATCAAAACCGTTTTTGGCCCACGGCTGTCGGGTGACATCCTCTTCAAGATTTTCATGAAAGAATGTCACATTGTGTAATCCATTTTGTTGTGCATTTTCACGCCCTTTTTCCACCAGCGCAGGCACGCCTTCCACCCCGACAACGCTTGCCGCCCGGGTTGCCAACGGGAGTGTGAAATTGCCCATCCCGCAGAAAAGATCCAGCACGCGATCGCCAGGCTGTACGTCCAGCCATTGCAGCGCGCTGGCCACCATTT
>NZ_JBFWLF010000225.1:0-7571 GCF_050252275.1 Citrobacter sp.
GGTTGCTTTGATGCTCTCGTCATCGCCCAGCAGCAGTTCGGCACCCGGTTTAGGTGCTTTAGAGGCGCGAATATGTGCCAGAATACGTTTATCATCGAGCATACGTTCGACCAGCACTTCAATCTTACCGCCGCTAGCTTTACGGCCAAACAGACGCGCCGGGATCACGCGGGTATTATTAAACACCAGCAGATCGCCTGGGTTGAGCTTGTCGAGCAAATCGGTGAACGTGCCGTGCGTCAGCTCGCCCGTTGGCCCATCCAGTGACAGTAAGCGACAACTGCTGCGCTCAGGCATGGGATAGTGAGCAATCAGGGATTCAGGTAGTTCAAAGGAGAAATCGGCGACGCGCATGACGTATACTCGTGACTTAAAAACAGGCGGCATAGTCTAGTGCTCACACCCTCTTGCTGCAACAACTAGCCGCTTCTGGAAAAATAAAACGCATGAATTTTCTCGCTCATCTGCATCTCGCTCATCTCGCTGACAGCTCTCTTTCCGGCAATTTGCTGGCCGATTTTGTGCGCGGCAACCCCGCAGAGGACTATTGCCCGGAGGTTGTCGACGGTATTTTTATGCATCGCCGCATCGATGTGCTAACCGATAACCTGCCCGAGGTAACGGAGGCCAAAACGTGGTTTCGCCCAGAAACGCGCCGTGTTGCGCCGATCACGCTCGACGTGATGTGGGATCATTTCCTGTCGCTCCACTGGTCACAGCTGTCCCCGGACATGCCTCTACCGGCGTTCGTGCGCTATGCCCATCAGCAGGTGTCGGTTATTCTGCCCGATTCGCCGCCGCGTTTTGTCAATCTGAACAACTATCTGTGGTCGGAAAAGTGGCTGGAGCGTTATCGCGATATGGATTTTATTCAGAATGTGTTGAACGGAATGGCGAGTCGCCGACCACGTCTGGATGCGCTTCGCGATTCCTGGTATGACCTGGACAACCATTATGATGCCCTGGAAGCGCGCTTCTGGCGGTTTTATCCACGCATGATGGAACAAGCCAGGCAGAAAACGCTCTGATACCCGAAGTTCAGTCGACCGGATAAGGCAAAGCCGCCTCCCGACGATTTGCCCGGTGGCGCTTTCGCTTACCGGATCCCCTGAGAATATTGATAGGTAAAAGCTCACTGAACGATTGCCAGTGCCTCTTTGTCTTATTCGCCTTCACCTTCTATACTGGCCCGCGTTGCGTTCCAAAAACCCTTAACTTTGCAGGAGAATAATATGGTACTGGTGACTCGTCAGGCTCCGGATTTCACAGCAGCTGCGGTACTCGGTAGCGGTGAGATTGTTGAGAACTTCAATTTCAAACAGCACACCAACGGCAAAACGACCGTTCTGTTCTTCTGGCCAATGGATTTCACCTTCGTTTGCCCGTCTGAACTGATCGCGTTCGACAAACGTTATGAAGAATTCCAGAAGCGCGGCGTTGAAGTGGTTGGCGTTTCTTTTGACTCTGAATTCGTCCACAACGCATGGCGTAACACCCCTGTCGACAAAGGCGGCATCGGTGCAGTGAAATACGCAATGGTTGCTGACGTTAAGCGTGAAATCCAGAAAGCCTATGGCATCGAACATCCGGAAGCGGGCGTTGCGCTGCGTGGTTCTTTCCTGATCGACGCAAATGGCGTGGTTCGCCACCAGGTGGTTAACGACCTGCCGCTGGGTCGTAACATCGACGAAATGCTGCGTATGGTTGACGCGCTGCAGTTCCACGAAGAGCACGGTGAAGTTTGCCCGGCACAGTGGGAAAAAGGCAAAGAAGGTATGAACGCCTCTCCGGACGGCGTTGCAAAATACCTGACCGAAAACGTCTCCAGCCTGTAATCGGCATGAATTCACGAAAAGGCTCGCTACGGCGAGCCTTTTTTGTTTCTGACCGCCTGGCCCTACCATCACGCAACACCTTTTTAACGCATCGCCATACAAATATTGATGTCATCAATGAGTAGGATCGCCCTCGAGCCTGATTTTTGCTAACTCGTTCAAACTTTGTGAAAAAAACGCCCCATTATTTGTGATAAAAATCGCATTTCTTCATTTTAAATTCAGACATTTGACTGCTTATCTTTCCTTTCTATTTATTCCACGCCAAAAAGGTAAACTCTAACGCATTGATATAAAACAAAATAAAAAATAAAACGCTTGTCGACAAAATAACGCCAACATTCCCCTGATGTGATCGGCTTCAACATTTAAAAATCCATATGTGATCTGGCCCATAATTTTTGTTGCTATATTTGGCCATGATCATGTTCAGGAATATGAACGCATTAAGGATCGGATGATGGACATTATTTTTAACCCTGGACTGATTACGCTTAAGCAGAATATTTCCAGCCCCGAGCAGGCTATCGAACTGGCTGGCTCGTTACTGGTCCGACAAAATATTTGTCGCCCGGAATATGTCAGTGAAATGGTTAAGGTCTACCGGGATTTCGGCTCCGCTATTGTTATCGACTATGGCCTGGCGATGCCCCATGCCCGGCCAGAAAAAGGCGCATTGCTGACCGGATTTTCTTTAGTCACCAGTCAACAACCAATTGCCTTTGGCCATGAGGAATTTGATCCGGTTAACGTCATCATCGCCATTGCAGGCGCGGATGCCGATAGCCATATCAAAATGATCCAGCTGATCGCCTCATTGATTGAGTCCGATATCGTGACCTTTCTTCAGCAGGAAAATGACATTCATTCAGTATTACATTTCATCCAAAAACAAATGGAGTAGTCATTATGTTAGTTATCAGAACGGTTTGTGGTAACGGTATTGGCAGTTCATTAATGGCTGCGAATAATGTCAAAAAAATATGTGATGAATTAGGCATCAAAGCCGACGTTGCTTCCGTTGATTTCGCTAATGCCGTAGGAGAAAAAGCCGATCTTTATGTCACGATTAAAGAGCTGGCAAACCAGTTTCCTGCGCATTGTAACGTCGCCATTATTCGCAGCTACGTGCATAAAGCGAAAATTGCTGAAGATATTACCGAAGCACTTACCAAAATTGCTGCAACTCACTCTTAATCATTATTGAGGGAACGATCATGCAGGCTATTCTTAGTTTCTTATCAGAAATATTTAGCCAACCCGCATTCCTGATGGGGATTATCGCCTTTGTCGGTTTAGTGGCGCTGCGCTCTCCTGGGAATAAATTGCTCACCGGTACCTTAAAACCTATTTTAGGGTATTTAATGTTAAGCGCAGGTGCTGGCGTTATCGTTGCCAACCTGAACCCGCTTGGTGGAATTATCGAAGCCGGATTTAATATTCGCGGCGTAATCCCTAACAACGAGGCCATTGTTTCCGTCGCACAGAAGGTGCTGGGTGTGGAAACCATGAGTATTTTGCTGTTAGGTTTTATTTTTAACCTCATTATTGCTCGCTGTACCAAATACAAATATATCTTTCTGACCGGCCACCACTCGTTCTTTCTGGCGTGCCTGTTTTCGGCGGTTCTCCAGGCCGCGGAATTCCGCGGCTGGATGTTGGTTTTAATTGGCGGATTCTTGCTCGGCTCATGGTCGGCCATTTCTCCGGCAATCGGCCAGCGTTATACCAAACAGGTGACCGAAGACGGCGGTATCGCGATGGGACACTTTGGCTCCCTGGGCTATTACATCTCAGCCTGGATCGCCACCAAAACCGGTAACCCGGCCAACTCATTCGCCGATACTGAAATCTCAGAAAAGTGGGGTTTTCTGCGCGATACCACGGTCACAACCGGGATTGTGATGTTCATTATCTACTTTGTATGCAGCGCCGTCGCTGGCACTGAATATCTCCGTACGATAACGGATCAGAACATGTTGATCTTCTCTATTCTTACCGGTCTGCAGTTTGCGGTTGGCGTCGCCATCGTCTACAACGGCGTGCGGCTGATCCTCGGCGATCTGGTTCCGGCATTCCAGGGGATTAGCCAGAAGCTGATTCCTGACTCGATCCCTGCTGTTGACTGCGCGGTCTTCTTCACCTTCAGCCCAACGGCAGTCGTCGTAGGCTTTATCAGCTCATTTGTTGGCGGTCTGGTCGGTATGCTCATGTTGGGCGGACTGGGAATGGCGCTGATTATTCCGGGCATGGTACCGCACTTCTTCTGTGGCGGGACTTCCGGGGTATTCGCCGACAAGCTTGGCGGTAAACGCGGCTGCATCATCGCCTCCTTTATCGGCGGCATATTCCTTGCTTTCCTGCCAGCCATGCTGCTTCCGGCATTGGGGAACCTGGGCTTTGAAAACAGCACCTTCGCTGACTTCGATTTCGCAGTGTGGGGAATTATTATCGGTAACGCCTTCACCCAGTTTGGTCAGATCACTATCTATCTGATTTGTCTGGCGCTTATCGTCGCGCTGCTGGTGCCATTCTGCTTCCGTTCGGTTCGCGTAGTCGGTGACACGCTCAGCTATGAGGAGCTCACTGCGGATAAGAAAAATGAATAAGCCGTTTCATTTTTCCCTGCGGGAAGGGATGTCTTCCCGCAGCTGACAAAATAATCAGGAGTTGTTATGGCTATCTTGTCCATCGGGTTTTCATGTTTTGATCAGTTTTTCTTTTTGAACGAATGGCCGCAGGAAAATACCAAAAATTTCTGCCATGACTTTATTGAAAGTGGCGGCGGCCCGGCAGCAAATGCGGCGTGGTTACTGGGATTATGGGGTGAAGATGTTTATTACATTGGCCATCTGAACCAGGACCTTTACGGTCAGCGTATTATTGATGAGTTTGCCCAAGCGGGTGTCGATACCAGTCAGGTCGTGTTCTCTGATGAAATGATCACACCGCTGGCATCGGTGCTGGTAAACCGCTTAACGGGGTCGCGGACGATAATTACCCGTAAAATGCAAACGCCACCTTCGCTGACTTATGACCAGAAGCTCAAGCTTGATGATTTGGCTGAACGGTTGATTGCGTCAGACGAGCCCGTAACGCTATTAATTGATGGTCATGAAGCCGAAATCAGTGAATATTTAATTAAGAAACTGCCATCGGCACGGGTGGTCATGGACGGCGGTTCATTACGTGACAGTAATATTAAACTAGCGGCCTGGACCGATTATTTTGTGGTCAGCGAGCATTTTGCCCGTGACTATATGGGATATCGTGCCCTGAGTACCGAGGCGGAAATTAAAGCAGCGTTAATTGAGTTAAATAAAATTTGCCGTGGGGAAGCCTTTATTACCCTTGGGGAAAAAGGCTGCGCGCTATTTAAAAATGGTATGCTGCAAATTGTGCCTGCCTGGCTGTGCAATGCCGTTGATACCACCGGCGCAGGAGATGTATTCCACGGCGCCTTTACTTACGGCGTTCATTACTCATGGCATATTGATAATATCATTTTATTTGCCAGCCTGACTGCCGCCATTTCCATAGAGAAAAAAGGTGTCCGCGAATCTATGCCGGACCTTGCCGTTGTCCACAACTCGTTAAATAGCTACGAAAGAAACTTAAAGCAATATTTTGGCGAGTAATTGCTTTTAATGAATATCAAGAGGTGATTATGTTAGTTTCTATGAAGGACATGCTTCGGCATGCCCTACGGGACGGTTATGCCGTAGGACAATTCAATATCAATAATCTGGAATGGGTCGGTGCGGTATTAAGCACCGGACAACAGCTACGCTCTCCGGTTATTTTAGGCGTTTCCGGCGGTACGGTTAAACATATGCTGGGATTAAAATGTATTCATGACATCGTGGTGAATGCGATGGATTATTTAAACATTGATATTCCGGTCGCACTGCACCTGGATCATGGGACCACTCGTGAAGCCTGCGAAGCGGCTATCGACGCCGGATTCAGTTCTATTATGTTTGATGGTTCGCACCTGCCGTTTAACGAGAACCTGGCCATTACCCGTCATCTGGTTGAACTGGCCCACAGCAAAGGCATTTCGGTTGAGGCTGAGCTGGGCACCATCGCCGGCAGTGAAGATGGTATTGTCAATTCCGAGGTTATCTACGCCGACCCACAGGAGTGCTATACCCTGGTCAAAGAAACCCAGGTCGATTGCCTGGCGGCAGCGCTGGGTTCAACCCATGGACTGTATAAAGGCAAAGCTAAACTAGGGTTTACGGAGATGAAAACCATTTCCGAGCTGGTGAAAGTCCCCCTGGTATTGCACGGCGGCACCGGTATTGCAGACGATGACATGCGTAAAGCCATTGCCTGCGGGACGGCAAAAATTAACGTCAATACCGAAAACATGTACGCCTGGTGCCAGGAAGTGAAAGCGATATTTGCTGCCGATACCGGTCACGACGTCAATGACCCGCGGAAAGTGATCAACCAGGGGCTAAAACCGGTACGCGAGATGATTGCGCGGCGCATCGAACTGTTTGGCTCGCAAAACCGCTATTAGAAACGTTTGGCCTCATCGTGTGACGCCATCTCAGGGAAAACCCGCCGCCGGTCAACGCCGGGGCGGGCGATATCGTGCTGACGGCGAGCCTTTTTATCGCTTACTGCGTCCCATCCTTTTTGACTTCCCGCCAGATACGCCAGGCCATTAGCGCCAGAATGGCAACACCCAGTATCAGCGCCGCCCACACCAGCACCGTTTTCCACTGGCTTTGTTGCTCAGCAGCCGATGTTGCCGTCAGTCGCGCCTCGCCGCCGAGGGCGACCTCATTCTGCGGCGTGGCCCGTGGCAGAGAGTCCAGCTCCTGCGTTTTACGTAGCGACACTGGAATCAACAGATCAAGACCGATATCCGCTTTTTGCGCCGCCCGGTTGCCCCAGGCCAGCATGTAAGGCCCTTTCCCCTGGGTATTAAATACCAGTTGATAGCTGTCGCGCGCGCCGCTCAACGCAGGCAGTCTCTCCGGCAGGCGAGCGTTGATGGTCGTCATCCGAACGGCGTCAACCAGCCCACCGGAAAGACGAATATCCTCCGAACGCTTGCCGTTCAGGCGATAAAGCACGGTTTTCGTCAGTGGCTGCCAGGGCGCTTTTTCAGCGCTACGCCACGCCAGCTCTACCGGTAAAACGCCTTCATCATCCAGAACGATGCTGAGCGAAGTCAGCGGCTGCGGCTGTGTCCAGCGCCAGATCGCTTCGTCATCAGACACCTTCTCCTCTTGCGCGCCGATATCGATTCGTGCGGATTCCGGCGCGCTGTTTTCGGCAATGGCGGTCACGCTGTTTAACGTCAGCGCCGGGCTTTGCGAATCGAGGATCACCAACAGATAACGATTCCCATCGGCAGAAAGTCTCAGACTGGCGCTGATGGTATCCATTTTCAGCCGATCGTTATCACGCGTCAGCGCCAGCAGCGGCGCCTCTTCCTGTACGGACCGCCAGTAGCGTAAATCACGACTGGCATAGACCGACGCTTTCCCCTGCCAGTTGCCCGTCGGGGTCTCCCAGTTCAGACGCAGTTGCTCCAGGAAAAAGTCGTCTTTCATCTCCTCCGGCAGCATCAGTAAATAGCTCTGCCCGACCGTTTTAACGTCATCACTTTCCAGATGAATTTCAATGCCGGTCTTCGAGCGTAAGACAAAAGATTCCCCGCTACGTCTCCCCTCCTCACGCGGCGGGACGGGCGACATATCCAGAGGGTAGAGTCTC
>NZ_JBFWLF010000226.1:0-7528 GCF_050252275.1 Citrobacter sp.
AATTTTTCAGGTGGTCCCGTCCCGCCGCTTCTCACTGCCCTGCCCGTCACCGCTGGCGGCCTATTACGTGCTGAAGAAGAGTAACCCCAGCCCGTACATGTTCTTTATGCAGGACAACGAGTTCACTTTGTTTGGTGCGTCGCCGGAAAGTTCACTGAAATACGATGCCACCAGCCGCCAGATTGAAATTTACCCGATTGCCGGTACGCGTCCTCGCGGTCGTCACGCCGATGGAACGTTAGATCGCGACCTCGACAGCCGCATTGAACTGGAGATGCGCACCGACCATAAAGAGCTTTCCGAGCATCTGATGCTGGTTGACCTGGCGCGTAACGATCTCGCCCGAATCTGTACGCCAGGCAGTCGGTACGTGGCAGACCTGACGAAAGTTGACCGTTATTCTCACGTTATGCACCTGGTCTCTCGCGTCGTCGGCGAATTACGCCACGATCTCGATGTCCTGCACGCCTACCGCGCCTGCATGAACATGGGCACGCTGAGCGGGGCACCGAAAGTGCGGGCAATGCAGTTGATTGCCGAAGCCGAGGGCCGTCGACGCGGCAGCTACGGCGGTGCAGTCGGTTACTTCACCGCGCACGGCGATCTGGATACCTGCATTGTGATTCGCTCCGCGCTGGTGGAAGACGGTATCGCCACCGTCCAGGCGGGTGCCGGTATTGTGCTCGATTCTGTTCCCCAGTCAGAAGCCGACGAAACCCGTAACAAAGCGCGCGCGGTCCTGCGTGCCATTGCCACCGCGCACCACGCACAGGAGACTTTCTGATGGCTGACATTCTGCTGCTCGACAACATCGACTCATTCACCTATAACCTGGCAGATCAGCTGCGTACCAACGGTCATAACGTGGTGATTTACCGTAACCATATTCCGGCTCAGACTCTGATTGAGCGTCTGGCCACCATGAAGAACCCGGTACTGGTGCTGTCTCCAGGCCCTGGCGTACCCAGTGAAGCAGGTTGCATGCCGGAACTGCTGACCCGTCTGCGCGGCAAGCTGCCAATTATCGGTATCTGCCTGGGCCATCAGGCGATTGTCGAAGCCTACGGCGGCTATGTCGGACAGGCCGGCGAGATCCTGCACGGTAAGGCGTCCAGCATTGAACACGATGGACAGGCTATGTTTGCCGGTCTGACGAATCCGCTGCCGGTTGCCCGCTATCACTCTCTGATCGGTAGCAATATCCCTGCCGGCCTGACCATCAACGCCCATTTTAACGGCATGGTGATGGCGGTTCGTCATGATGCCGATCGCGTGTGCGGCTTACAGTTCCACCCGGAATCCATTCTGACCACCCAGGGTGCACGTCTGCTTGAGCAGACGCTGGCCTGGGCGCAGCAGAAGCTGGAGCCGACCAATACCTTGCAGCCGATCCTCGAAAGACTGTATCAGGCACAGACCCTGAGCCAGCAGGAAAGCCACCAGTTGTTCTCCGCCGTGGTACGCGGTGAACTGAAACCGGAACAGCTGGCTGCCGCGCTGGTCAGCATGAAGATTCGCGGCGAGCATCCGAATGAGATTGCCGGTGCGGCAACCGCCTTACTGGAAAACGCTGCGCCGTTCCCCCGCCCTGATTATCTGTTCGCCGATATCGTTGGCACCGGCGGCGACGGCAGTAACAGCATTAATATTTCTACCGCCAGCGCTTTTGTCGCGGCGGCATGCGGCCTGAAGGTGGCAAAACACGGCAACCGCAGCGTTTCCAGTAAATCCGGCTCATCAGACCTGCTGGCCGCCTTCGGTATCAATCTCGATATGAATGCCGACCGATCGCGTCAGGCGCTGGACGAACTGGGCGTTTGCTTCCTGTTTGCCCCGAAATATCACACCGGATTCCGTCATGCGATGCCGGTACGCCAGCAGTTAAAGACCCGTACGCTGTTCAACGTACTGGGGCCGCTGATTAACCCGGCGCATCCGCCGCTGGCGCTGATTGGCGTTTATAGCCCTGAACTGGTTTTGCCGATTGCCGAAACCCTGCGCGTGCTGGGTTACCAGCGTGCCGCGGTCGTACACAGCGGCGGAATGGATGAAGTCTCTCTGCATGCGCCGACCATTGTGGCGGAGCTACATGACGGCGAGATCAAAAGCTATCAGCTGACGGCAGATGACTTTGGCCTGACCCCTTACCACCAGGAACAACTGGCAGGCGGTACGCCGGAAGAAAACCGTGACATTCTGACACGCTTACTACAAGGTAAAGGTGACGCCGCCCATGAGGCAGCCGTTGCCGCAAACGTCGCAATGTTAATGCGACTGCATGGTGAAGAAGATCTCAAGGCTAATGCGCAAACCGTTCTCGAGGTCTTGCACAGTGGTTCCGCTTATGACCGAGTCACCGCTCTGGCGGCAAGAGGGTAAATGATGCAAACCGTTTTAGCGAAAATCGTCGCAGACAAGGCGATTTGGGTGGAAGCCCGCAAACAGCAACAACCGTTGGCCAGTTTTCAAAACGATGTCCAGCCCAGCTCGCGTCACTTTTATGACGCCTTACAGGGCGCGCGTACGGCTTTTATTCTGGAGTGTAAGAAAGCCTCCCCGTCTAAAGGCGTGATCCGCGATGATTTCGATCCGGCGCGGATTGCCGGGGTGTATAAACATTACGCCTCCGCCATTTCCGTTCTGACGGATGAGAAGTACTTCCAGGGCAGTTTTGATTTCCTGCCGATCGTGAGCCGCATCGCGCCGCAGCCGATTTTGTGTAAGGACTTTATTATCGACCCTTACCAGATTTACCTTGCGCGCCACTATCAGGCCGACGCCTGCCTGCTGATGCTTTCGGTCCTCGACGACGAGCAGTATCGCCAGCTTTCTGCCGTGGCACACAGTCTCAAAATGGGCGTGCTGACAGAAGTCAGTAATGAAGACGAACTGGAGCGCGCCATTGCGCTTGGCGCGAAAGTGGTCGGGATTAACAACCGCGACCTGCGCGACCTGTCGATTGACTTAAATCGTACGCGCCAACTGGCGCCGAAACTGGGCCAGGGTGTGACGGTGATTAGCGAATCGGGGATCAACACCTACGCTCAGGTTCGCGAGTTGAGCCATTTTGCCAATGGTTTCCTGATTGGTTCCGCACTCATGGCGCATGACGATCTTAACGCCGCCGTACGCCGTGTTCTGCTGGGCGAGAATAAGGTCTGTGGCCTGACGCGTCCGGAAGATGCCAAAGCCGCCTGCGAGTCTGGCGCGATCTATGGTGGACTGATTTTTGTTCCTTCATCACCTCGTTTTGTCAATATTGAACAGGCCCGCGAAGTGCAGTCCGCCGCCCCGCTACAGTATGTTGGCGTATTCCGCAATCACGACATCGCCGACGTCTGTGAAAAAGCTGTACAGCTTTCACTGACAGCCGTACAGCTGCATGGCCGCGAAGATCAGGCGTATGTTGATGCGCTACGCGCCTCGCTGCCTGAAAACGTACAGATCTGGAAAGCGCTGAGCGTCGGTGACACTCTCCCGGCCCGCGATTATCAGCATGTCGACAAATACGTGCTGGATAACGGCCAGGGCGGCAGCGGTCAGCGTTTTGACTGGTCGTTACTGCAAGGACAATCGCTGGATAACGTATTGCTGGCAGGCGGTCTTGGCGCGGATAACTGCGTTGAGGCGGCTAAAACCGGCTGTGCCGGTCTCGATTTTAATTCAGGTGTAGAGTCACAGCCGGGCATCAAAGATGCACGCCTTCTGGCCTCGGTATTTCAGACACTGCGCGCATATTAAGGAAAAGGACATGACAACATTACTCAATCCCTATTTTGGTGAATTCGGTGGCATGTATGTGCCGCAGATTCTGATGCCTGCTCTGCGTCAACTGGAAGACGCGTTTGTCAGTGCGCAAAAAGATCCCGAGTTTCAGGCCCAGTTTACCGACCTGTTGAAAAACTACGCAGGGCGTCCCACCGCGTTGACCAAATGTCAGAACATCACCGCCGGGACCAATACCACGCTGTACCTGAAACGTGAAGATCTGCTGCACGGCGGCGCGCATAAAACCAACCAGGTGTTAGGTCAGGCATTGCTGGCAAAACGCATGGGTAAAACCGAGATTATTGCGGAAACGGGCGCGGGCCAGCACGGGGTAGCTTCGGCGCTCGCCAGCGCCCTGCTCGGCCTGAAATGCCGTATCTACATGGGGGCAAAAGACGTTGAGCGCCAGTCACCAAACGTCTTCCGTATGCGTCTGATGGGTGCGGAGGTGATTCCGGTTCACAGCGGTTCAGCCACGCTGAAAGACGCCTGTAACGAGGCGCTGCGTGACTGGTCTGGTAGCTACGAAACCGCGCACTACATGCTCGGCACCGCTGCTGGCCCGCACCCGTTCCCGACCATCGTGCGTGAATTCCAGCGCATGATCGGTGAAGAAACCAAAGCGCAGATCCTCGAAAAAGAGGGTCGCCTGCCGGACGCGGTGATCGCCTGCGTGGGCGGCGGTTCCAACGCCATCGGGATGTTTGCCGATTTTATTAATGAGCCAAACGTTGGGCTGATTGGTGTAGAACCGGGTGGTCACGGGATTGAAACCGGTGAACACGGTGCGCCGTTGAAGCACGGTCGCGTCGGGATCTATTTTGGTATGAAAGCGCCAATGATGCAGACCGATGAGGGACAGATCGAGGAGTCCTACTCCGTCTCTGCAGGTCTGGATTTCCCGTCCGTCGGCCCACAGCATGCGTACCTGAACAGCATTGGTCGTGCCGACTACGTGTCGATCACCGATGATGAAGCGCTGGACGCCTTTAAAACGCTCTGTCTGCACGAGGGCATTATCCCGGCGCTCGAGTCGTCACACGCCCTGGCCCACGCGCTGAAAATGATGCGTGAGAATCCGGAGAAAGCGCAACTGCTGGTGGTTAACCTTTCCGGTCGTGGGGACAAAGACATTTTCACCGTACACGATATTCTGAAAGCGCGAGGGGAAATCTGATGGAACGCTATGAAAGTTTGTTTGCACAACTAAACGATCGCAAGGAAGGTGCCTTTGTTCCCTTCGTGACCCTCGGCGACCCTGGAGTTGAACAGTCGCTGAAGATTATCGATGCCCTGATTGAGGCAGGTGCAGATGCGCTGGAGTTAGGGATCCCTTTCTCCGATCCGCTCGCTGATGGCCCGACCATTCAGAGCGCCACGCTGCGCGCGTTTGCCGCTGGCGTCACGCCGACCCGTTGTTTTGAGATGCTGGCCGCCATTCGCGAAAAACATCCGACCATTCCCATTGGTCTGTTGATGTACGCGAATCTGGTATTCAGCAAAGGTATTGACGCGTTTTATGCCAAATGTGCCGAGGTCGGCGTGGATTCGGTTCTGGTCGCCGACGTGCCGGTGGAAGAGTCTGCGCCATTCCGTCAGGCGGCGCTGCGCCACAACGTTGCGCCGATTTTCATCTGCCCGCCCAATGCCGATGATGACCTGCTGCGCCAGATCGCCTCTTATGGCCGGGGTTATACTTATCTGCTGTCTCGCGCAGGGGTGACGGGCGCAGAAAACCGCGCTGCGCTGCCTTTGCATCATCTGGTAGAGAAACTGAAAGAGTACAACGCCGCGCCTGCTTTACAGGGCTTTGGTATTTCCGCACCGGAGCAGGTGTCTGCCGCCATTGACGCAGGCGCCGCTGGCGCGATCTCCGGTTCAGCGATCGTCAAAATCATTGAGAAAAATGTCGAGCAGCCTGATCAGATGCTCGCAGAACTGAAATCATTCGTCAGCAGATTAAAAGCCGCTACCCGTCAGTAATACCCAAAGACCGCCAGTCTCGCGCTGGCGGTCCCATTATTTAGCCTGCTTCATTTTGTACATCTCGCCATCTGCATACTGAATGGCATCATCAATGCCCTCAGTCACTTCGGCTACGCCCCATGAGATGGAAAGCGGCACCTTCATCTCCTTCACGCGAAACTGATACTCATTGATTTGCTGGGTGATACGTTCCGCGATGGCGACCGCATCGCTCGTTTTCGCCTTATACAGCACAATCACGAACTCATCTCCCCCGGTGCGAATCACCAGATCGTCACTGGTGCGGGTATTGGACAACATCCGGTTGGCAATAATCTGTAGCGCTCTGTCCCCGGCAACGTGTCCCCAGGTGTCGTTAATTGCTTTGAATTTATTGCAATCAACCAACACCACCGAACTGTCAGAGAGATCCCGCCGCTTGATGATGTCGAGAATTTTACGGTTGAAACAGCCCGTCAACGAGTCGATGTAGACTTTCAGATCGCTCTCATTTAGCCAGGATTTTAACCCCATCATGATCAGTACAAAGAAGAACGGCGCCATCAGGATCAGCAACCCCGCCTGGGTGTCATGCATCGCAAACCCACTGAGCGAGATAGCGTAGTGAATGACATATTTCTCAGAGAGCACTTTGAAGGCAATTTCCGGACGCTTTTTACATTCCCCCCACAGACAAAGCGACTGCTGATTCAAAGTATTCACCAGCGAAACGTTCAGCCCATGCGGCACCTGTCCATCAAAGGCGTCGCGTAATGCCTCCTGAAGTTCCGGCTTCGCATGATCGTAAACCAGATAGCCAAGGATATGGTCGGAAATCTCAGTACGCGAGAGGTCATAAATATAACTCACGACGCTAAAGGCTTTCTCATCCGTGATTTTATCGTTATAAAAATCCGTGGAGCTTAAGGCCTTCGTTTTGACACTCTTTTCCAACAGGCGGGTATAAAAATCGACGGGAGGTAAAAAGAAGTCGGAGATATTCTGCGCCATTTGCGACGTACGATAATTAAACGCTTTGGTGTCAGTCGGCGTAAACCAGTAAAAATAGCTCGCATCCTCGGCAATAACGTAGCGATGAGCATCGAAATTTCCGGGGTTAAGCTCATTCACCCTACCGCGAATAAACTCAGCGGCGGTATACATGCACAGTGCGTTCAACGTCGGTTCACGCGCCACCATCGCGCCCGATGCGGAGTGAATGCGTTTCCTGTCGGCGTTAATTCCCCAGACCCTTCCACGAGGGAGAAATAGTGACATGGCACCACACTGATCGGCGGCTTTGATCTGCCGGTAGCGCACGCCGGTCGCATCCGCGATCATTTCATTATCATTGAAGATATCAAGCATCCGCGTTTGCAGGCGGTTCATTCCTTCATTGACTGCTGCCAGTCGCTGCTCATAAATAATAAACAAAAAAAGTGATGTAAATAGCAGCGTGGTTAGCGCTGAAATAATAAGTGCCTGTCTGTTTCTTAAACTGTCCTGCACGATTTTCACTAAGGCACCCTGAGCATCAACACGCTGTTAACACTACGTTATTCGATTTTAAGAAGGCAGTACAGGTCTCACGGGAGAATCTCGCCCTTCTGTCAGACGACTTGTGAGTAGAACCGCCCCGCTACAAATAATTTTAGTCTACCTGCGCCGCTTTACGTGGTGCGCAAACACTCAGCGTTAGCCTGTCATCAGGCTGAAAGAGCGGTTTTGATGCCTGCGTCCTCTGGGTTGTAGCACTGATCTGCGACCAGGAATTTTCTTAAAGAGACAGTCTTAT
>NZ_JBFWLF010000227.1:0-7446 GCF_050252275.1 Citrobacter sp.
TGTCGACGTGCAGTCGAAAGTCTACCTGCGCGATAAGGTGGGTAAACTGGGCGTGGCGCCGTTAACCAGTATGTTCCTGTATGGGCCAAACCAGCCTTCACCGGCGACGAACTATCGTCCGGAACTGCATGACTCCAACGGTTTGTCGATTCATGCCGGCAACGGTGAATGGATCTGGCGTCCGCTGAATAACCCGAAACACCTCGCGGTGAGCAGTTTTGCGATGGAAAACCCGCAAGGGTTTGGTTTGCTCCAGCGCGGCCGTCAGTTCTCTCGCTTTGAAGATCTCGACGACCGTTACGATCTGCGCCCAAGCGCCTGGATTACACCGAAAGGCGAGTGGGGCAAGGGTAAGATTGAACTGGTTGAAATCCCGACCAATGACGAAACCAACGATAACATCGTCGCTTACTGGACGCCGGATCAACTGCCTGAGCCTGGCAAAGAGATGAACTTTAAATACACCCTGACGTTCAGCCGCGATGAAGACAAACTTCATGCGCCGGATAACGCCTGGGTGCAGCAGACGCGTCGTTCAACCGGCGATGTCAAACAGTCTAATCTCATTCGCCAGCCTGACGGCACGATCGCCTTCGTGGTGGACTTCACCGGCACGGACATGAAAAAACTGCCGCAGGATACCCCGGTCACCGCGCAAACCAGCATTGGCGACAACGGCGAGATCGTGGAAACAACAGTCCGTTACAACCCGATCACCAAAGGTTGGCGTATGACGATGCGCGTGAAAGTGAAAGATGTGAAGAAAACCACTGAAATGCGTGCGGCATTAGTCAATGCCGATCAGACGTTGAGTGAAACCTGGAGCTACCAGTTACCTGCCAATGAATAAGACAACTGAGTACATTGACGCCATGCCGCTCTCGGAGATCGAGAAAGCGGCATTGCCGACAACTGACATCCGCGCGGTGCATGAAGCGCTGGATGCCGAGCATCGCCGTTACTCGCGAGAAGACGATTCACCGCAGGGTTCTGTCAAAGCGCGTCTGCAACAAGCCTGGCCAGACTCGCTGGGCGAAGGGCAGTTGATCAAAGATGACGAAGGGCGCGATCAGCTTCAGGCAATGCCTAAAGCCAAACGTTCTTCGATGTTTCCCGATCCCTGGCGCACCAACCCGGTTGGGCGTTTCTGGGATCGTCTGCGTGGACGTGACGTTACGCCGCGCTATCTCGCGCGTCTGACGAAAGAAGAACAGGAAAGCGAGCAGAAGTGGCGTACCGTTGGCACCCTTCGTCGCTATACGCTGCTGCTGCTGACGCTGGCGCAGACGGTCGTCGCGACCTGGTACATGAAGACGATTCTGCCGTATCAGGGCTGGGCGCTGATCAATCCGGCGGATATGGTTGGGCAGGACCTGTGGGTCTCCTTCATGCAGTTGCTGCCGTACATGTTGCAAACCGGTATTTTGATCCTCTTTGCGGTGCTGTTCTGCTGGGTTTCCGCCGGGTTCTGGACCGCGTTAATGGGCTTCCTGCAACTGCTGATTGGTCGCGATAAGTACAGTATTTCGGCGTCAACGGTCGGTGACGAACCGCTGAATCCGCAGCACCGTACCGCGCTGATTATGCCTATCTGTAACGAAGACGTTGATCGTGTTTTTGCTGGCCTGCGCGCGACATGGGAATCAGTAAAAGCGACCGGCAACGGCGAACATTTCGATGTCTATATTCTTAGCGACAGCTACAACCCCGATATCTGCGTTGCTGAACAAAAGGCGTGGATGGAGCTGATTGCCGAAGTGCAGGGCGAAGGACAGATTTTCTACCGCCGTCGTCGCCGTCGTGTGAAGCGTAAAAGCGGTAATATTGATGACTTCTGCCGTCGCTGGGGCAGCCAGTACAGTTACATGGTGGTGCTGGATGCTGACTCCGTGATGACCGGTGAGTGTCTGAGTGGTCTGGTGCGTCTGATGGAAGCGAACCCGAACGCCGGGATCATTCAGTCATCGCCGAAGGCGTCCGGCATGGACACTTTGTATGCGCGCTGTCAGCAGTTTGCGACGCGCGTATACGGACCGCTGTTCACCGCGGGTTTGCACTTCTGGCAGTTGGGTGAGTCCCATTACTGGGGGCACAATGCCATCATCCGCGTGAAGCCGTTTATCGAACACTGTGCGCTGGCGCCGCTGCCGGGTGAAGGCTCTTTCGCCGGTTCCATCCTGTCGCACGACTTCGTGGAAGCGGCATTAATGCGTCGAGCCGGGTGGGGCGTGTGGATTGCTTACGATCTGCCCGGTTCCTATGAAGAACTGCCGCCGAACCTGCTGGATGAGCTGAAGCGTGACCGGCGCTGGTGTCATGGCAACCTGATGAACTTCCGTCTGTTCCTTGTAAAAGGGATGCATCCGGTTCACCGCGCCGTGTTCCTGACCGGGGTGATGTCTTATCTCTCCGCGCCGCTGTGGTTTATGTTCCTCGCGCTGTCGACTGCGCTGCAGGTAGTCCATGCGCTTACCGAGCCGCAATACTTCCTGCAACCGCGCCAGCTGTTCCCGGTCTGGCCGCAGTGGCGTCCTGAACTGGCAATAGCCCTGTTTGCCTCGACAATGGTGCTGCTGTTCCTGCCGAAGTTGCTGAGTATTCTGCTCATCTGGTGTAAAGGCACCAAAGAGTACGGTGGTTTTATTCGCGTGACGCTGTCGCTGCTGCTGGAGGTGTTGTTCTCCGTCTTGCTGGCGCCGGTGCGTATGTTGTTCCACACCGTCTTCGTGGTGAGCGCCTTCCTGGGCTGGGAAGTGGTGTGGAACTCGCCGCAGCGTGACGATGACTCTACGCCGTGGGGCGAAGCGTTTATGCGTCATGGTTCGCAACTGCTGCTGGGTCTGGTATGGGCGGTCGGTATGGCGTGGCTGGATCTGCGTTTCCTGTTCTGGCTGGCACCGATTGTCTTCTCGCTGATCCTGTCACCGTTTGTCTCGGTGATCTCCAGCCGTTCAACGGTCGGTTTGCGTACCAAACGCTGGAAGCTGTTCCTGATCCCGGAAGAATATTCGCCGCCGCAGGTGCTGGTGGATACCGACAAGTATCTGGTGATGAACCGCAACCGCTCGCTTGACGATGGCTTCATGCACGCGGTGTTTAACCCATCGTTTAACGCGCTGGCCACTGCGATGGCGACGGCACGTCACCGTGCAAGCCAGGTACTGGAGATTGCCCGCGATCGTCACGTTGAGCAGGCGCTGAACGAGACCCCGGAAAAACTGAATCGCGACCGTCGTCTGGTACTGCTGAGCGATCCGGTGACGATGGCGCGTTTGCACTATCGTGTCTGGAATTCGCCAGAGAAGTATTCATCGTGGGTGAGTTATTATCAGGGTATTACCCTGAACCCACAGACGCTGAAGACGCCGTAAGCGCCACCCGGCGAAATCATCTGAAAAATACCGGCTTGCGCCGGTATTTTTTTATACTGAAGAAAACGATTAATGAGGTATCACGTGCGAATCGTAGCGGTGGGCATCATGGTGATGCTGTTAAGCGGGTGCGGCAGCATTATCAGCCGGACAATCCCCGGACAGGGGCATGGCAACCAGTACTATCCGGGAGTGCAGTGGGACGTCCGGGATTCAGCATGGCGTTATGTCACTATCCTCGATCTGCCGTTCTCGCTGGTGTTTGACACGCTGCTGTTGCCGCTGGACATGCATCACGGCCCTTACGAGTAATTACCGTTCATCCCATTCATCGGCTGCGGTTTGACCCTCTTCGGTATCCAGGGGGGGCTCAAGCTGAAATTCGCCTTCATCCCATTCATGCAGTGTATTCTCTTCCAGCCACTCCTGGCGGATCTCTATCTCATCATAGTCGCCGTCAAAGACACTTTGCGCGGCCTCGCCACTGAGCATCGGCAGGCACTCGCCTTCTTCGCCTTCATCGGCAAAAAACTCGACCTGCCACATGATGTCGCCATCCTGTAGCACGTACTTCTGCACGTTGAACTGCTGTACATTGGCTTCGTCCTGTTCAAGCTCAGGATGGTCCGCCATAAATTCTTCACGGGCTGAGTCAATGGCTTCTTCCAGCGTTGCATACATGGTCATCTGAGTCTCCCTTTGATTTGATGAGGTAATCAGGGAAAGAATAGCTGATTCTCCGGTTATGCAAGTATGAATGCTGAAAAATCATCCCGCTGTTCGCGTGAGAGCACGACGGCGCAGGCTGTTCCAGGAATAAATGGCGTTAAACAATACCACCCCGGCAGTGACCAGGAAGACGGCACGGAAGCCGTAGTTAGCGGAAATCGCTGCTCCCATGAGCGGGCCGGTGACGTTGCCGATATCGCGGAACGACTGGTTGTAACTAAAGATGCGCCCGGCGATTTGGTTTGTGGAGTTATAGACCAGCAGCGTTTGTACCGCCGGCAGCAGCGCGCCGTCGGCAGCGCCCAGTAAAAAGCGCAGCACCGCCAGTTGCCACGGGGTCTGCACAAAAGACATCGGGATCAGCAGCAGAACGGAGAAGATTAGCGCCACAATGAGGATTTTCTCCGGTCCGATACGGTCGCCCAGCTTGCCTAATCTCGGCGCGCTGAGCAATGCGGCGACGCCAGGTACGGAGGCAATCATCCCGCTAATAAACGCAATATTGCTGACGTTACCCGCCAGCTCCCGCACATAGAGGGTTAAAATCGGTGCAATGGAACCGGTCGCGACCTGAATGATCAGCGTGGTGACGAACAGGCTCAGCACCAGTTTCGGGTTCTTAAGCGTGGCAACTACTTCCCGGACGCGCAGCATCTCTTTCTTGCTGATGGGTTTGAAGTTTTCGCGAATAAAAAACAGCGTCAGTAAGAAACAGATCAGCAGTACCGTCGCGGTGATGAAGAAAACCGGGCGCAGGCCGTACTGGTCGGCGAGCAGGCCGCCCGCTAACGGGCCGAGTAATGCACCGCTAACGCCGCCGGTAGAGAGCGTTCCCAGCGCCCAGCCGCTTTTATTGCGTGGGACCTGGGTGGCGATGAGGGCGTTGGCGTTGGGAATGAATCCGCCCAGCAACCCGAGCAGCGCGCGCAGTACCAGAAACTGCCAGATATTCTGCGCAAGGCCCATTAGCAGCATCACTATTGCCATCCCCAGCGCAGAGCGCAGCAGCATAATCTTTCTGCCTTTACGGTCGGCAAGCCCGCCCCAGAAGGGAGAGGCGATCGCAGAGAAAAGAAACGTAATACTAAAGACCAGTCCGGACCACATGTTGAGCGCACTGTGGCCCGTTACGCCGAGTTGTTCGACATAAAGTGGTAAAAATGGCATCACCAGGCTAAATGCGGCGCCGGTTAAGAAACAGCCGAGCCAGGTGACAGTGAGATTACGTTTCCAGTTTATGGGAGTATCAGAGGGTGACATAGCGATCCGCGTGTGATGCGCTGTTGGCGCGATCGGGCAAAAAACGAATATAAATTAAGCATATTCATTATGCGCCTGGATGCAGAGGGTCGCAATGTGGGGAGCTTTTATCGCTAAAAACGGTGAGAAAGCAGCCCAAAAGGGGCTGCTATGCAGGATTTAATAACGGGAAGGTACGCCAGCAGGACGTGTTTTGAAACGACGATGTAGCCACATGTACTGTTCCGGTGCCATCATGATGCACTTCTCAACAATCTTGTTCATCCATGCGGCGGTGGTCTCTGCGTCATCCAGCGGCGGTGAGCATTCTGGCGGTAACATAATCAGCTGGTAGCCTTTGCCATCGGGCTTGCGACGCGGTACAAACGGCACCAGGCAGGCATTAGACATTCGCGCCAACATCCAGGTGCCGGAGGTGGTGGCAGCCTGTTCAACGGCAAAAAGCGGGACGAACACGCTGGCGCGCGGGCCATAATCGTGGTCCGGCGCATACCAGACCACTTCGCCTTTCTTCAGCGCCTTAATCATCCCTTTCAGATCCTTGCGATCGAGCATGGATTTGTTTGAGCGCATACGACCCCAGGTCTGGAGCCAGTCGATCAAGGGATTATCATTCGGGCGATAAACGCCGATGCCGGGTTCCTGCAAACCGAACTGACGCGCACCGAGTTCCAGGGTTAAAAAGTGCAGCCCCACCAGCAAAATACCGCGCTGCTGAGCCTGAACGTCACGAATATGCTCCATGCCGATCACTTCGGTCCAGCGGGCAATGCGACGATCGGGCCAGAACCAGGCCATCCCGGTTTCCAGCAGACCCATACCGACGGATTCAAAATTTTTAACCACCATCGCATGGCGGTCACGCTCACTCATTTCAGGGAAACAGAGCTCGAGGTTACGATATGCAATTTTCGTCCGCCGCTTCATCAGACGATACGCCAGGTGACCGATCATATGACCAAGGCGATAGAGTATCGGATAGGGCAACTGCACGACCAACCAAAGTGCGCCAATACCGAGCCAGGTTAACCAATACCGTGGATGCAGTAGTGCTGCGGAGAACTTAGGTAAATTCGTCATGTCTTTCCTGTTGTATACCTTAAAACGGGCAATTATCTGTATTGTTGCATTTTTTCGCCGTCAGAAAAAATTTGTGGCTCCGGAATGGCGATAAATGCAGCAAATGTTGTTAATTTTTTATTTTGAAGAAAGAAATGTAGCGCAAAATGTATGGATGTAAATTGGCGCGGATTGCTATATGATGCCGCCGATTCTGATTTTCACCTGCCGCAGGACCCGTACACCATGCCAGTGTTACATAACCGTATTTCCAATGATGCCCTCAAAGCCCGGATGTTGGCTGAAACTGAGCCGCGCACGACCATTTCGTTCTACAAATATTTTACCATCGCAGACCCGCAGGCCACACGCGATGCGTTGTATCAAAAGTTAACCGCGCTGAATGTTTTCGGTCGCATCTATCTGGCGCATGAAGGGATTAACGCCCAAATCAGCGTACCGCAAAGTCAGGTGGAGACGTTCCGCCAGCAGCTGTACGCCTTTGATCCGGCACTTGACGGCGTGCGTCTGAACATTGCGCTGGAAGATGACGGGAAATCCTTCTGGGTGCTGCGAATGAAAGTGCGTGAGCGGATTGTGGCGGATGGCATTGAGGACCCGAGTTTTGATGCCAGCGATGTCGGCGACTATCTCAAGGCCGCGGAAGTGAACGCGATGCTCGACGACCCGGATGCGCTGTTCATTGATATGCGTAACCACTACGAATACGAAGTGGGCCATTTTGAGAACGCGCTGGAAATCCCGGCCGACACGTTCCGCGAGCAGTTACCCAAAGCGGTCGAAATGATGCAGGAACACAAAGATAAAAAGATTGTGATGTACTGTACCGGCGGTATTCGCTGCGAAAAAGCC
This sequence comes from Citrobacter sp., assembly GCF_050252275.1. Classification (NCBI taxonomy): domain Bacteria; kingdom Pseudomonadati; phylum Pseudomonadota; class Gammaproteobacteria; order Enterobacterales; family Enterobacteriaceae; genus Citrobacter; species Citrobacter sp. The sequence continues at coordinate 7,293 of NZ_JBFWLF010000227.1, forward strand.
AGCGCCTGGATGAAGCACAATGGCTTCAGTAAAGTGTGGCACATTGAAGGCGGTATCATTGAATATGCACGCAAGGCCCGCGAGCAGGGATTACCGGTACGTTTCATCGGCAAAAACTTTGTGTTTGATGAGCGCATGGGTGAGCGTATTTCAG
>NZ_JBFWLF010000228.1:0-7444 GCF_050252275.1 Citrobacter sp.
TGTTGAAGTTGTTTTCAGCAAAGCATATGAGCTTTTGCCTGCCCCGGTCAGGATAGTCCTGAAGCGGGAATGGTGCCTGAGTTACCTTCAGTCGCAAAAAGCGCCGATTCTGGTGAAACTGCAACTTTACCGCGCAGGAAAGCTTAGTCCTGCCGAACTATCTGCATCGCCGTTGTTACCAGATTCAGAAAAAACTGCATCGCAGATACCCCCTTCTGTTTTACCTAAATAATTCTGCCTTTCAATCCAGGCCATCCTTCGGGGTGGCCTTTTTTATGCCCATTTTTAAAGGAAGCACCTATGACCCGTTTAGCCAGCCGCTTTGGCGCGGTCAACCTTGTACGCCGTGACCGCCCGTTAACCCGCGACGAATTGGCCCAATATGTGCCCAGCGTCTTCAGTGAAGAAAAGCATGAATCCCGTAGCGATCGCTACACCTACATTCCAACCATCACTTTACTCGATAACCTGAAGCGTGAAGGCTTTCAACCGTTCTTTGCCTGCCAGACCCGAGTGCGGGACCAGAGCAAGCGTGAGCACACCAAACACATGCTGCGCCTACGCCGAGAAGGACAAATCACTGGCACACAGGTACCGGAAATCATTCTGCTTAACAGCCATGATGGCTCCAGCTCATACCAGATGCTGCCGGGGTTATTCAGAGCGGTTTGCCAAAATGGGCTGATTTGCGGTGAGAGTTTTGGTGAGGTTCGTGTGCAACATAAAGGCAACGTAGTAGAGAAAGTCATCGAAGGAGCCTACGAAGTGCTGGGGATATTTGACCGGGTAGAAGAAAAACGCGACGCCATGCAGTCACTTATATTACCTTCCCCGGCGCAACAGGCGCTGGCACAGGCGGCGCTGACGTATCGTTTTGGCGAAGAGCATCAGCCGGTGACGGAATCTCAGCTACTGGCTCCCCGTCGCTGGCAGGATGAGTCCGGTGACCTCTGGACAATCTATCAGCGCATTCAGGAGAACCTGATTAAAGGTGGTCTGAACGGGCGCAATGCGAAAGGAGGACGCACACATACCCGCGCTATTAAGGGGATCGATGGCGATGTGAAGCTTAATCGAGCCTTGTGGGTGATGGCAGAGAACATGCTGCAACTCGCCTCATGAATCACATACTCATCTCTGTTTATAGCCCTGTAGCTTGCTGCTATGGGGCTTTTTATTTTAAGGATTTTCCATGTCTGAACTGATATTACCTCCGGCTTTTCCAGCGAATGAGCAACGTATTATCCGTCGCGCTATGCGACTGCTGGAGAAATACCAGCGCCAGCCCGGCGAGCAATTCCTTGACACGAGTTGTACGAAAAGCTGGCTGCAACTGCATCTGGGACGGCAGGAACGTGAGGTTTTTGTCGTGCTCTATCTCGATAACCAGCATCGTCTGCTGGAACATGAAACGCTATTCCTTGGCACGATTAACCACACCGAAGTCCATCCCCGTGAAATTGTGAAATCTGCACTACACCACAACGCGGCAGCGGTGATCCTCGCTCATAACCATCCATCTGGAATAACTGATGCCAGTAAAGCAGACCGAACGATTACTTCCCGGATAGTGAATGCACTGATTCTGGTGGATATCCGGGTGCTGGATCATTTCATCATCGGTGATGGTAATGCGTTGTCGTTCGCGGAAAGAGGCTGGCTGTAGGAGAGTATGGATGAAAATCATAAGCAAACGTCAGGCAATGGCGATATACCGCCAGCATCCTGAATCCCGGTTGTCTCGCTTCTGTACGGGCAAATATCGCTGGTCCGGCAGCGTCTGCCATTACTACGGTCGGGAAGTGCAGGATATTCGCGGTGTGCTGGCAGTTTTTGCTGAGCGCCGACAGGACCGTCAGGGACCTCATATCATCCTGCGCTGCATCAGCCTCAATTAACCGTCAGTAAAAGGAACACAAACATGACAGAAGGCACAGCCAACGAAGTAGTGGATACGCTGCGATGGGGACTGAAATGCGACATCACACCACATTTCGGAGCCCGTCTGGTGCAGGAAGGCAACCGCCTGCATTACCTCGCCGATCGGGCCAGCATAATAGGTCAGTTCAGCAAAGCTGATTTACGCCATCTCAACCAGGCTTTTCCCTTGTTGGTGAAGCAAATAGAACTCATGCTCACCAGCAGAGAACTTAATCCCCGGCACCAGCACTGCGTCACGCTATATGCGAAGAGATTAACCTGTGAAGCCGATACGCTCGGCTCCTGTGGCTACGTTTACGTCACCATTTACCTCACTCAACGCTGACCGATTTTAACTTCCACTTCTACGAGAACAACATCATGAACACCTCTCCTGCAACAAATCAGCGGGTGGCGAAGCCATGTCCGTCGCCTGTGGCCGTCTGGCAGATGTTACTTACCCGTTTACTTGCGCAGCACTATGGCCTGACTCTGAGCGACACTCCATTCAATGATGAAGGTGTTATTCAGGAGCATATCAACGCAGGCGTTACACTTGCCGATGCCGTGAACTTTCTGGTGGAAAAGTACGAACTGCTTCGTATCGATCGCAGAGGGTTTAGCTGGCAGGAACAATCGCCTTATCTTCGGGCTGTAGATATTTTGCGGGCGAGACAGGCAACTGGTCTGTTACGACGAAGCCATAATCATTCGACACGCTGAATCTTGCGAGTCTCCATCCCGAATTACATTCCCGATCTGTCTTCCTTATTTACTCATTGCATAATGCGCCTGCCACTCCCGGCGGGCGTGTTTGCTTTTTACGGACAAAATATCATGCAAACAGAAGCTGAAGTTTTAACCGATCATAATGAGCTAATTTGCTCAACCAATATAGAACGCATCGTCACAGGGCGTGATGCTGCGCTGAGCCTGATAGAAATCCTGATCCATAAGCTTGATGATATCTCACGGCTAACCTCCAGCATCGGTGGTGATGTGGCGGAGCATTGGGCGATGCGACAGGGCCATTCCTTTGACTGCTGGCTGATGCAACCAGTCGATAAAGCGATGCCGGTGATTACACGCAATATCGATCGCAGTATCTGGCGCGATCTCATGCTGAAGTCCGGGATGTTGACCTTGATGGATGCCGAAGCCCGCAGCCAGTGGGCTAAAAACCTCGAAGAGGGCGATCTTCCGGCCATCAGTGAAGCCAACATCCTAAGTACCTTTGAACAACTCCATCACAATAAACAGGATGTTTTCGAACGTGGGATTATCAATGTATTTAAAGGGTTAAGCTGGGACTACAAAACCAATAATCCCTGTTACTTCGGTAAGAAGATTATCGTCAACAATCTGGTGAAGCATGACAGATGGGGCTTCAGTTTGAACTGGGGCTGGCGGCGCGACCAATTAGCCGATCTGGAGCGAATGCTCTACCTGCTGGATGGTAAAACCATTCCCGATAACCGGCATGATGTCTCCATCCGGTTTATGGATTTTGTGCGCGATAATCCGCATCAGCAGATTTTCGAAGATGAGTTGTTCACTATTCGTTACTTTCAGAAAGGCAGTGGGCATATCACTTTCAAACGCTTGGATCTGGTGGAGAAGATGAATGATATCGTGGCGAAGCACTTTCCGGGGATGTTGCCTGCGAAATGAGATGTGATGTTTTTATAGGCACCTCTATGCTAATATTAATAGGAGTTATTAAATGTTATTAAACGAGGTAATCCCTATGGGTTCGCTTACTAAACAAACCATCAGCGCACAGATACCTATTGAATTGGCCGCTGCTGTTGAGAATCTGGCAATTGAGTTAGATCGTTCTAAAAGCTGGATTATTAAGGAAGCGTTGACCAGTATGCTGGCCGAAAGAGAACGGCGTCACCAGAGCATCCAGGCCGGTCTTGCGGATGTTGATGCTGGTCGCGTGGTGAGCCACTCGGACATGGTGGATTTTGCTAATCGCTTAAAGAAATCCTGATAAATGGAAATTTACTGGACGCTTAAAGCTCAGGATGACCTGGAACGTATCTACCGTTTTGCCCTTCAGTACAGCCGCCAGCACGCCGATGACGTTTTGGATCGCCTGATTACTGGCTGCGCTGGCCTTGCTGCGCATCCGGCAATTGGCGTACAGCAGCCTCGGTATGAACCTCGGGAAGTCCGAAAAGTGTTATTTGATGACTATGAGGTTCATTACGAACTTCGTGACAATGACATTTATATAGTCGATCTCTGGCATACCAGAGAAGAACGATGAAGAGATTTTCTTTTCGTTCAAGGGTGTTGATTAGTGAGTATAAACACATAATCGTGTTTATACTCAATTTTGTGTTTTAATGGCACTTTCTACTCCTTCTGAAGGATGGATGCCATGTTACAGAACAACATCAAACAGCTCCGTACCCAGCTAGCTATCACCCAGCGCGAGCTGGCGTTTATGGTCGGCACCAGCCAGCAACAAATTCAGCGTATCGAAACCGGAAAGGTCGCAGCAAAGCTGGGCCTTGCACAGGCAATATGCAATGCCCTAGATAAGCCTTTAAATATCGTATTCCCGGAAAGCGATCAGTTGATTAACGATTTTCACAAGAAGCGCCGTAAAACCGATGAAGATCTTGAGACGATAGCCACAAGCGGTATTGAAATGGATGGAGGTCTCTGGACCGTAAAACTTTGGCTACAGGGACATCAGGACTATTTGCTGTTGCCCATTTCAGCGGCGGATAAGCGGAGGTTTTATTATTATTTTCAGGAAAAAACCGCCCCAAATACAGAGCGTTTCTTCGTTTTTGATTCTTCCGAGTATCGTTATGCGTTAAATATGCGTGAAGTTGTATTTCACCAGTTTTTGTCTGATGGTCTGCGGCCAATCGTTGACGAAGAGGATGATGCCTGCGAAGACGATTATTTTAATGTCCATATCATCCTGGTGAACGGAGGGGGTGAGATTCCACTGTGCGTTGAGACTGATGCGCCCCAAAACGGAGAGGCGGATGATATCGGTCAGTTGAATGCGTTCTTTGAAATGCTGGATGGCGAGCCTGAAACAACGGACCGTTACATGCTGACCGACGAGGATGGTGAAGATGCCTTTATCCGTATTGGTTCTATCGCGATGGTACGAGTTGCACTTGACGCGCTTGAGCCAGTGGAAGAAGATGAAGAGTGATTTTAAGTTAGCTGAGTTTTCAGAGAATCGCGCATGAGTATACATGTGAGTATATATAGCGGTTCTCTTATTTTATAATCTTATTTACTTCAGTGGGTTACGTCGAGAATCGCGGTCCGGCCTTCGCACCAAATCTAAATATAAAGCCCTTAAAAGCAGTTTTTGTACCTTAAATCCGCGCCACGCAAGATTTCTCTTTCAATCATAACCATCCTCATCCATGTCTACGAACTTCACCGAATTCATCAAGGTACTGCCCAAAAATGCCCCATCCAGCAGACCCCCTCATCACCCCTTTGCTGAATGTATCGTCGTTAGCCAGTGAGTGATGTTTTCATTCAACGCATCGTTTTTGAAGAGGGCGCTGCCGGATACTACGCGATCGACGCCGCTGGCGATTATCTCCGGCAGTTCTTCCAGTGCTAGCGAACCGTCGACGGTCAGCAGAATGGAATCCCGCTTCCCGGACGCATTGAGTAATGCGACAACCTGAGCGATGCGCCTGAGTAAGGCAGACTTGCTGAGCTTGCTCCCGTAGCCCGGATTGACCGCCAGAATTTGTACGATTTCAACGTCTTCAATGACCGGCAGAATGTGTTCCAGCGGTGTCGCCGGGCACAAACTAATCCCTCGCAATACCGGCATTGTGCCGCCGGAGACTTCCGCATTTTGCTCCCCCAGCCAGTGGAGCATATGGTGCAGATGCGGCGAGTTTTCTACCTGCAACGTGACGCAGTGTGCTCCCGCCTTTACGCTTGCCTGCACGACGGGCCAGGGATTATCCACCATCAGGTGAACATCCTTAATTATCTGCGCTGGTAATTGCGTGATAGCCCAGGGACCGACGGTGAACTGAGGGCAAAAATGCCCGTCCATCAGATCCAGGTGAAGAACGGGTTGTTCAAGCGCGCGAAGCGTTTGCAGGTACCCACCGAGTTTGAGCCACTGGCCGGCAAGAATACCGATGCTTAACGGGTAACGCTTCATTAACGAGACGCACTCTGCGCGATTCAACCCGGAAAAGGGACGGTTCATTTTGAGATCCTTATGGCATCAATCCATTGAAGACGCGTTTTTTTCGTGGGCAGCTCATCAGCGATTCCAGTTTTTCCACGCAGGCAAGGTAGTGGGGCGTGGTTTTATGGAATGCAACGGCGGCTTCATCCTTATAGGCTTCATAAATATAAAAGCGGCTCTTCACTTCCGGATCCTGTAACACGTCGAAGCGGAGATTCCCCTCTTCACGCACCGATCCCAGATGATTGAGGCGAAAGACGTCGATAAATTCATCGACTTTATCGTCGTGGACGTTAATTTCCACCAGAGTGACATGCATACTGTTCTCCTTGAAACGCATGGGCCCGCCTGGCAGGCCCATGACTTCTTAGTTTTTCTCGCTCAGAAAGAGTTCATACGCGCGGTCTGCGGTTTCATTACGATGTACCACCGCGTGGACGGCCTTCATCATGGCGACAGGGTGTTCGGACTGGAAGATGTTACGCCCCATATCGACACCGGATGCGCCCTGGTCGATGGCCTGCCAGCACATCTCAAGCGCTTCACGTTCCGGTAATTTTTTACCACCGGCGATAACAATCGGAACCGGGCAGCCTGCGGCGATGCGCTCAAAACCTTTATCGACGTAGTAGGTTTTGATGATCTGCGCGCCCATCTCTGCGGCGATACGCGTGGCGAGCGAGAAGTAGCGCTGATCGCGCACCATGTCTTTCCCCACGCCAGTTACCGCCATCGTCGGCATGCCGACCTTGATACCGGCATCAATCAACTGAATGATATTTTTGATCGACTGGTGCTCATACTCACTGCCGATATACACCTGTGCCGCCACGGCGCAGCTGTTGAGACGAACCGCGTCATCGATGGAGAGCGCAACCGCCTCATTGCTTAACTCGGTGAGAATCGAGTTAGCGCCCGAGGCGCGCAGGACTACCGGTTTGTTGGTGGCAGGCGGTACCACACTGCGCAGGATACCGCGTGTGCACATCAGCACATCGGCGAGCGGGAACAGGGGGGCGATATTGATATCGATACGTTCCAGTCCCGTCGTCGGCCCCTGAAAATAGCCGTGGTCAAACGCGAGCATGACCGTTCTTCCCGTCTCAGGATTAAAAATGCGCGACAGTCGGGACTGCATCCCCCAGTCAAGTGCGCCGCACCCCTTTAATGTGAATGGGGTATTGCGTTGCGGCGTATCGGTATGGAAATCCTTACCATCTTTGATGTCATCTAAATCAGCCATTTTTTACTCCACGGTTAAGGAATGAAACTCAAAAATCGTACTTATCGATATTCTCTTTGGTGAACACCACGCGCTCA
>NZ_JBFWLF010000229.1:0-7436 GCF_050252275.1 Citrobacter sp.
CTCGCGGAGCACCTGATCAAGACGTTGCATATCGTCCACCATCTTGTTGTAGGCTGCCGAACCCGGCTGGAAGCCCTGCATGCTGCGATTCAGTTCACGCAGAGTATTCTGCATATCTGCCGGCAGTTGTTGCATAGACTGACTGTACGTAATCTTGTTCATGTTATCCAGTGTCGTTTGCAGATGTTTCATCGTGCGCTGGCTTTCACTCAACGTATTGGTGGCCTGCTCAATCATCGGGTTCAGCGGCAGATTGTTGATCTTATCCAGCGCTTCCATCAGTCGCTGCTGAATTTGTGCCAGACCGCCGCTCACCGTCGGGATGATCTGATAACCGTTAAACTCGCGAATGCCGGTAATCGGCGGCTCTTTTGGATAGAAGTCCAGATCGACATACAACGCCCCGGTCACCAGGTTCCCGGTTTTCAGCGAGCCGCGTAAGCCCCGCTTCAGCAGGTCGGCCAGATGAGCGCCCACGTCGGTATCTTCACCCAACTGCGCTTTCAGACGCTCGGGTTCAATGCGCACCAGCACAGGAATACGGTAATCGTTATTAAACACCTGACGCATATTTGGCGCAAAGAACGGCACTTTACTCACCGTCCCCAGACGAATACCGCGGAACTCCAGCGGCGCTCCCGGTTGCAGGCCGCGGATCGAATCTTTGAAGAACATCAGGTAATCGATGTGCTCGGTGAACAGCGAATCCTGGATGCTTTTCTGATCGTCATACAGGCTAAAGGCGGCCTTCTCGGCAACCGGCTGACCCTGCTCAAGCCCTTCCGGTACGTCAAAGCTAACACCTCCGCCAAACAACGTCGTCAGCGAGCCCATTTCAACCCGCATGCCTGCGGACGTCAGATCCACGGCAATCCCGCTGTCTTTCCAGAAACGGACGTTGCTGGTGACCAGGCGATCGTTAGGTGCATTGATAAACAGCTGATAGCTGATGCTGCGTTTTTGCGGATCAAAAGTACTGGTTTCCACCGATCCGACGCGATAGCCCCGGAACAAAACCGGATCGCCCGGACTAAGCTGACCGGCTTTTTTACTGTCGAGCACCACGCGGATCCCCTTGGCATCAGGCGGCGCCAGTGGCGGCGAATCCAGCAGATCATACTTTTCCAGTTTGTTACCTTTATTACCCGGCTGCAGTTCGATATAAGCGCCAGAAAGCAGCGTCCCTAAGCCGCTGATCCCTTCACGTCCAACCTGTGGCTTCACCACCCAAAACACGGAGTCTTTGTGCAGCAGTTTTTCCATACCGGCGTTCAGGCGCGCTTTGATTTCAACATGCGTCAGATCGTCGGTTAGCGTGGCGCTTTCGACGACACCCACGTCAACGCTACGGCTTTTGATAGTGGTTTTTCCGCCCTCGATGCCCTCGGCATTGGTGGTAATCAGGGTCACAACCGGTCCCTGATGGCTGTAGTGATAGAACAGAACCCATGCCCCAATCAGCGCAGTGACGATGGGAAAAATCCACACGGGAGACCAGTTTTTTACCTTCTGGATTTTGGCTTCCCCACTTTTAGATTCCATGTTATCAGGACTCCTCATGGCCTGGTTCTGGTTCACGATCCCACGACAGACGCGGATCAAATGTCATCGCAGAAAACATTGTCATAATGACGACTAAAGCAAACATTAATGCACCCATTGCTGGATAAATATTCATCAAACCTCCCATGCGCACCAGCGCAGAGAGCACGGCGATAACAAACACATCAATCATTGACCAGCGACCAACAAACTCCACCACTTCATAAATCAGGTGCATGCGTTCACTGTCACGCTTGCCATGCCCTTTGGCGTCCCAGCACAGCCAGGCAATGGCGATCATTTTTAGCGTCGGCACCATAATACTGGCGATAAAGATCACCGCCGCGACCGGATAAGAGCCTTCACTCCAGATTAAAACTACCCCTTCAAGAATGGTGGAAGGCAGTTTCGACCCCAGTAAATCGGTGATCATGATCGGCAAAATATTCGCTGGAAGATACAGCATGATCGACGTGAACAGTAATGCCAGCGTCCATTGCAGGCTGTTTCTGCGGCGCACATACCCTTTCGTTTCGCAGCGCGGGCAAAGATGCTCATCCGCCGGAAGGATCGCCGTACAGCAGGAACAAGAGCGTAATCCCTGACGAATGCCGGGAACGCCAGGTGTTAACGTCTGTTTAATCACGGGCATAGGGGCGATGTCGTCCCACAGCCAGCGACGGTCAACACACTGAAACGCGCGGAGTTGCAGAATGCAGAAGAAGCACCAGGGGATAAAGCTGCTGCCGACGCCGATATCGCCGTATGCCATCAGTTTGACGAAACTTACCAGCACGCCCGCGAGAAAAATTTCCGCCATTCCCCAGCTCTTTAGCTGAAACAGAATGCGAGCCAATTGGGCTTTGAGCCTTGCGGGCATTTGTACCCGATTCACCAACAACAGAATGGTTAACAGGCAAAATGCGGGAACCAGTTGAACGAAGAGTAAAAAGAACGTACCGAGACTGGCGTAATTTTCCGAAAACAGGACACCAGGGATTTGCATCAGGGTCACTTCACTGCTCACCCCAGCGACATTCATATTCACAAAAGGGAACAGATTCGATAAAAGCAACATAAACAGCGCGACTAACGCATAGGCAGTGGGACGCTGTCTCGGCGCGTCCCACATCACCGTCAATGTTGTGCCACATCTCGGGCATGCCGCTTTCTGCCCATGCTCAAGGTGGGGCAATGCCACCAGCATGTCACACTGCGAGCACAAAATGTGCTTTGCGGCATGATGATGTTCGCACATGGTGTGCTCCTTAATTATGCACCATTCTTTAACGCTTCAAGATACTCCCAGCGCTCAAAGGCCTGCTCAAGTTCTTGCTCTGCTTTTGCCAGATCGGCCAAAACCTGTTGTGTCTGCTCATGAGGCTGGCTGAAAAACGCGGCGTCGGCAACCTGTGCCTGCAGGGCTTCCAGCTTCGCTTCCAGTTCTTCCAGCCGTTGCGGTAACTGTTCCAGTTCGCGCTGCAGTTTATAGCTTAGTTTGCTACTGGCGCGTTTTACAATTTCTGCTTTCGGGGCAACCACTTCCTCAGTTTTTTTCGCCGCTGGCTGTTTAAACGCCAGATGCTGTTCCTGTTGACTGCGTGCATCATGATAGCCGCCGACATAACGGCCGATTTTCCCGTTGCCTTCGAAAATCCAGCACTCGGTCACCGTATTGTCGACAAACTGACGATCGTGGCTCACCAGTAACACAGTGCCCTGATAACCATCAATCAGCTCTTCCAGCAACTCCAGCGTTTCGACGTCGAGATCGTTCGTTGGTTCATCGAGAATCAACAGATTGCTGGGTTTCAGAAAAAGACGCGCCAACAGCAGACGATTTCGCTCACCGCCAGACAGTGCGCGTACCGGGGTCATCGCCCGTTTCGGATGAAACAAGAAGTCCTGCAAATAGCCGAGCACATGGCGCGGTTTGCCGTTAACCATCACTTCCTGCTTACCTTCGGCGAGGTTGTCCATCACCGTCTTGTCTGGGTCCAGTTCGGCGCGGTGCTGGTCGAAATAAGCGACTTCCAGTTTCGTACCGACGTGGATACGACCGCTGTCCGGCGGCAACTGGCCTAACATCAGCTTCAGCAGCGTGGTCTTACCGCAGCCATTAGGACCGATCAGGGCAATTTTATCGCTGCGCTGTACCTGAGCTGAAAAGTCTTTCACCAGCTGTTTGCCGTCGACCTGGTAATCCACGTTCTCCATTTCGAAGACGATCTTACCGGAGCGGGTCGCCTCTTCGACTTGCATCTTCGCGGTGCCCATCACTTCGCGGCGTTCGCTGCGTTCGCGGCGCATCGCTTTCAGCGCCCTCACGCGGCCTTCATTACGGGTACGACGGGCTTTAATGCCCTGGCGGATCCACACCTCTTCCTGCGCCAGCTTGCGATCGAACTCGGCGTTCTGGAGTTCTTCGACGCGCAGCGCCTCTTCTTTCTCCACCAGGTATTGATCGTAATTCCCCGGGTAGGTCACCAGCTTGCCACGATCGAGATCGACAATGCGGGTCGCCATATTGCGAATAAAAGAACGGTCGTGGGAGATAAAAATAATCGTCCCATTGAACGACTTCAGGAACCCTTCCAGCCAGTCAATGGTTTCAATATCGAGGTGGTTGGTCGGTTCATCCAGCAGCAGAACGCGCGGATTACTGACCAGTGCACGACCCAGCGCGGCTTTACGCAGCCAACCACCGGACAGCGACGACAACGCGGCATTAGGATCCAGTCCTAACTGCGCCAGCACCTCATTGATGCGGTTTTCCAGTTGCCACAGATTGTGGTGATCGAGCTGCTCCTGCACTTTTGCCAGCTCATTTAAGTTTCTGTCGCTCGGATCGGTCATCACCAGACGCGAAATTTCGTGATATCGCTTAAGGTAGACCGCCTGTTCTTCGATGCCTTCCGCGACAAAATCGTAAACGGTGCCTTCAATATTGCGCGGAGGATCCTGTTGCAAACGGGCAACGATCAGATCCTGCTCATAAATAATGCGCCCATCGTCCAGACCCTGCTCACGATTGAGGATCTTCATTAACGTTGATTTGCCGGCGCCGTTACGGCCCACCAGACAGACGCGTTCGTTATCTTCGATATGCAGTTCTGCATTATCAAGAAGCGGCGCGTCGCTGAACGACAGCCATGCGCCATGCATACTGATTAATGACATTTACTTATCCTTTCAGGCCGCGGTAATCAACCAGCAGTTGTGGATTTGACGGTTACGGGCAAAGTCCTGGGAAAGCGTTTTTTGGGTGATTTCTTGTGCTTTCAGCCCCAGCGCCGCCAGTCCGTCAAGATCCATACGGAATCCGCGTTTATTGTTGGAGAACATGATCGTGCCGCCTTTACGCAGCAGACGTTTCAGATCTTTCATCAGCGTCAGGTGATCGCGCTGAACGTCAAAGGCATCCTCCATCCGTTTCGAGTTGGAGAACGTCGGGGGATCGATAAAAATCAGATCAAACTGTTCATTAGCTTCACGCAGCCAGGCCAGACAGTCGGCCTGGATCAGGCGATGCGCGCGTCCGCTCAAGCCATTCAGACGCAGGTTGCGCTCTGCCCACTCAAGATAGGTACGCGACATATCGACCGTCGTGGTGCTGCGCGCGCCGCCTAAACCTGCGTGCACACTGGCGCTGCCGGTGTAGGAAAACAGGTTAAGGAAGTCTTTGCCGTTGCTCATCTGCCCCAGCATCCGTCGCGCAATACGGTGATCGAGGAACAGTCCGGTATCCAGGTAATCGGTCAGGTTCACCCACAGGCGAGCGTTGTATTCGCTTACCTCGATGAATTCCCCCTTCTCGTTCATCTTCTGATACTGGTTTTTCCCTTTCTGCCGTTCACGGGTTTTCAGCACCAGCTTGTTCGGCGCAATCTCCAGCACCGACAAGGTGGCGGCGATGATGTCGAACAGTCGCTGACGCGCTTTCTGCGCATCGACAGTTTTCGGCGGAGCGTACTCCTGAATCACGACCCAGTCGGCGTAGCGATCGACCGCTACGTTGTATTCAGGCAGATCGGCATCGTACAGGCGGTAGCATTCAATCCCTTCCTGACGCGCCCATTTTTCCAGTTTCTTGATGTTTTTACGCAGACGGTTGGCATAGTCTTCCGCCACCGTTGCCGGTTTGCTGTCCGGCGTGCTTTCCGCTACATGGTAGTTTTTCTGCACACAGTCCAGCGGGCCGTTTTTCGCTTTGAATTGTTTGTCCGCGCGCAGTTGCAGGCTGCTTAGCAAATCCGGTGAGGCGCTGAACAAAGAGAGATTCCAGCCGCCGAACTGGTTCTTCATGGTGCGTCCCAGCAGGCTGTGCAGCGCAATCAGCGCCGGCTCGCTGTCCAGACGTTCGCCGTAAGGCGGGTTGCTGATCACCGTCCCGTAAGGACCTTTCGGCAGCGGATTGCTCAGCTTCGCCACGTCTTTGACTTCGAAGGTGATCAGTTCGCCAATCCCTGCGCGACGGGCGTTGCTGCGCGCGCGTTCGATCACTCGGGCATCACTGTCAGAACCGTAAAAACGCGAGGTATATTCAGCCAGACCTTTGCGGGCGCGGGTTTGCGCTTCCGCCTTCACGTCCTGCCAGATAGCGTCATCATGCTGCGCCCAGCCGCTAAAGCCCCAACGACCACGGTGTAAGCCCGGTGCGCGATCGGTTGCCCACATCGCCGCTTCAATCAATAGCGTGCCCGAACCACACATCGGGTCGAGCAATGGAGTTCCCGGCTGCCAGCCAGAGCGCATCACAATCGCCGCCGCCAGCGTCTCTTTGATCGGCGCCAGACCGGTGCGATCGCGATAGCCGCGCAGATGCAGACCATCACCGCTTAAATCCAGCGCAATGCTGGCCGTGTCTTTATTCAGCCAGACGTTTACGCGGATGTCGGGCGATTCGCGATCGACATTCGGACGCGGCAGATTTTTACGCGTGAAGGCGTCAACAATCGCATCCTTGACTTTCATCGCGCCGTACTGGCTATTGCGAATGGTGTCGTTCAGCCCGCTGAAGTGGACAGCAAAGGTCGCACCCGGATTAAACATTGCCGTCCAGTCGATGGCCTGCACACCAAGGTAAAGGTCTAAGTCACTGTAAACTTTGCACTCACCCAACGGTAAAATAATGCGCGAGGCCAGGCGACTCCACATCAGGCTCTGGTAAACAAGCCGGGTGTCGCCCTGGAAATGGACCCCACCCTGAACCACCTGACACTCCACGGCGCCGAGGCTTTCCAGTTCAGTTTTTAACAGCTCTTCCAGCCCACGGGCCGTACTGGCAAACAAAGAATTCATAGCGTCACTTATACTCGAAGAAAATTGCTGCGCATTATAGCTAATATGGGCGCTATGTCATAAAGTTGAAGGCTTATTTCTTTCGAGGGACTGTACCGTGTTGACGTTATCCAGACTTTTCATCCACCCCGTCAAATCAATGCGTGGCATTGGGCTGACCCACGCTCTGGCAGACGTCAGCGGTCTGGCTTTTGATCGTATTTTTATGGTTACCGAAGCCGATGGCACCTTCATCACAGCGCGTCAGTTTCCACAAATGGTGCGCTTTACCCCCTCGCCCCTGCACGATGGCCTGCATTTGACCGCGCCTGACGGCAGCAGCGCGCTGGTGCGGTTTGCTGATTTTGCCGCCCAGGATGCGCCGACGGAAGTCTGGGGCAACCATTTTACCGCGCGAGTCGCCCCCGATGCGATTAATCAGTGGCTTAGCGGCTTCTTCTCCCGCAGCGTGCAACTGCGTTGGGTGGGACCACAGTTGACCCGGCGGGTTAAACGCCACGCGGGCGTGCCGCTCTCTTTTGCCGATGGTTTCCCGTATCTGCTGGTGAATGACGCTTCGTTGCGCGATCTGCAGCAGCGCTGCCCGGCGGGGG
>NZ_JBFWLF010000230.1:0-7383 GCF_050252275.1 Citrobacter sp.
AGAGAGCTTCGTCGCTTCTCCGGTATGTTCGGCCGTGTTTTTTACCGTGGCGGTGATCTGCTCCATTGACGCGGCGGTCTGCTCAACGGAGCTCGCCTGTTCTTCGGTACGTGCAGCCAAAACCTGGTTCCCGGCGACGATCTGCGCTGCCGCGCTGGAGATATTCTCCGACCCGTTCTGGACTTCCTGGACGATCTCCAGCAGGCGAGTTTTCATTACCATCAGCGCATGCAACAGTTCGCCGGTCTCATCTTTCTGCGTGGTGAGGATATTGCGGGTCAGGTCGCCCTCGGCAATCGTTTCGGCAAACTGCACCGCTTCATTCAGTGGCCGGGTGATGGAACGCACGATATACCACCCCATCATACAACCCGCGGCAATACCGATGAGCGCCAGCGCGATAAGCAACGCCCGGTTCGCAGTAAAATCACTTTCCACCTGCGCGCCAGCATGCAACATCTGCGCATCTTCAATGGCGATCAGCGCCTGAACTTTCTCTTTATAGGCCTGCTGTACATTGACCGTCGTGGTCATCATCTCCTGCATTGCCGCCTGTCGGTTATGGTTTTGCAGTGCCTGCAGAATGCGGAATCGGGAGGCGAGATATTGCTCGCGCACGTCGCGGATCCCGGCGATGACCTTTTTCGATTCGGCATTTAGCGGCGCAGCGTCCAGTTCATCCAGCAACACCGTAATCTGCTGGCTAATGGTGTCGAGCTTTTTCTGGGACGCCTGGGTCCACCGCCCCTCTTCGTCCATCAGCATCAACTGCTGTGTGCTGACAAAATCCTGAAAATGATCGATGAGCTTGTTGGCTTTTACCGTGATGGGATAGTCATTGGTAATGATGTTTTGCATACCGCTGTTGGCGCGGTCCAGGCTAAATAATGAAAGGCCTGAACTCACCATCATCAGTACAATAAACAATCCAAACGCGATAAATAATTTTGAGCGGATCTTCATGTTACGCAAAAACATATATTCTCCCTGGAGATAGTTTTTCTTCAGACAGATTCCTTTATCGGTAACAAACTCACTAACTTTATGATATTGATCGCTTTTTATTATCAATAACTGCCGGTAAATAGTTTTTGACGATGAATAAAGGCAGACCGATCGTTATATAAACGATTTTTTATGATGTCCAAATAGCCCAAAGACAGAAATGAAAAGATACGAATAAAATAAAAAAACCACCCGCAGGTGGTAATATTTAATATGTTATTAACATTATTATTACAATGACGCTTACCATTACCGGTAAGCGTTGATGCGGATAAAAGAAAGGATTAGTGCAGCACCGTCACGGCATCTGCCAGACGGCTGGCACGGTGTTTAACCATGGCGGACACCTGCGCGCTCTCTTCTACTAACTCGGCGTTCTTCTGCGTGATGTCGTTAAGTTCGCCTACCGCACGCGTCAGACTGGTCAATCCGTCGGACTGCTCAAGCGTTGAATGGCTGATCTGCGCAATCAACTGAGTGACGTTTTGTACCTGAGAGACAATATCATCCATCGTACGTCCCGCAGCGTGGACCTGCTGAGAACCCGACTGCACTTTATCCGCACTGGCATCGATCAGCTTACGAATATCATTCGCCGCGCTGGCGCTGCGGCTGGCCAGATGGCGCACTTCACCCGCCACGACGGCAAACCCTTTGCCTTGCTCACCCGCCCTGGCCGCTTCAACTGCGGCGTTCAACGCCAGGATATTAGTCTGGAAAGCGATGTCGTTAATCAGCGTGGTGATGGTGCCAATGCGCTGCGTGCTGTTGGCGATGTCATCCATGGTTTTAATCACGGTGTCCATCGCTTCACCGCCCTGTGCCGCCGCGCTACTGGCGGCAATCGACAGCTTATCGGCGGCGGATGCGGTTTCTGAGTTTTGTTTTACCGACGCCGCCATTTGATTCATGGTGGTCACCGTCTGCTGGACGTTATCGACCGTCTGACGCGTATGCTTATTCAGATCGTCGTTGCCTTTCGCTAAGGCTTCGCTGCCGTTTCTGACGCTCGACACCTGGCTTGAAACGTCGTTAATTAGCCAGCGACACATCAGACCAAGTTGCCCGACAGCGCGTAGCGTCAACCCCAGTTCATCACTGCGATTCAGATGCACCACGCTGTTTCGCTCACCGGTCGCCACCTTCAGCGCCTGCTTCGCGACATTCTCAATCGGACGAACAATCTGCCACTCAAACGCCGCTGTACCCAGTAGCATCACCAGCGCACACATCAGTTGTGCAAGCCATGGCGCACCAGACAGGTGTAGCACCGCCGCTAATACCACGTAGATCAGCGCCATCACGCTGCGGACCCGCCAACGCACCTGCATTGCCGGTAGTTTCCCGAGCCATCCTTTACGCACCACCAGTCCTTTGTGGATCCGGCGTCGACAACGACCTTCATTGAGCGCCTTGTAAAGCGGCTCAACCGTGGCGATCTCCGCATCCGTCGCGCGGGTGCGAATTGACATGTACCCCGTCACGTTCCCCTCGCGCACCATCGGTACCGCGTTCGCCCGAACCCAGTAGTGATCGCCATTTTTACGGCGATTCTTGACGATGCCGCTCCAGGGTTCACCCTGCTGCAGGGTGTACCACATGTCAGCAAAGGCTGCTTTCGGCATGTCCGGGTGACGCACCAGGTTGTGCGGTTGCGCCAGCAATTCATTGAGTGAGTAACCGCTAATATTGACGAACGTATCGTTGGCGTGCGTGATGTAGCTGTAGAGATCGGTTGTCGACATGAGGGTCGTATCGTCATCCAGCGGTGTATTTTGCTGGGTAACGTAGAACTGAGAAGACATAGTCGCGTCCTGTGCAAGTTATCTGGTTGTTAACTTCTTGTCAGATGTTATTTCGGCGCTAACAGATTTATCTTTAGATGTTAAATTTGATTTAGATCGCAATTTGCGATTAAACCTCATATTTTGTACGAATTCTAATTGATTGATTTAAAATACTTTCGCGTTGAAACTATAAAATCACGCTGTTGGACGCGCACTGTTATCGCGCAAATTTTGCACTATTTCTGCGCAATCGCCCCTTCTGACGCCGCGCTCGCACGGTCTTCATTTTGCACAAAAACCCAGCAATTGTTAACAAATGAGATTAAATGTTGCGCAATAACAGTTCTCCCTGGTGTTTATCCCGATTTTCATCAGCGCCGCCGGGATGGCGCAATCCCTGCAATACTTAAATCGGTATCATGTGATACGCGATCTCCGGGAGCATATTTTGAACAGGTTACCTTCCAGCGCATCGGCTTTGGCCTGTAGTGCGCACGCACTGAATCTCATTGAGAAGCGAACGCTTGATCATGAGGAGATGAAAGCACTTAACCGAGAGGTGATTGATTACTTCAAAGAGCATGTCAATCCGGGATTTTTAGAGTATCGCAAATCTGTTACCGCCGGCGGGGATTACGGAGCCGTAGAGTGGCAAGCGGGAAGTCTGAACACGCTTGTCGACACCCAGGGACAGGAGTTTGTCGACTGCCTGGGAGGTTTTGGAATTTTCAACGTGGGGCACCGTAATCCAGTTGTGGTTTCCGCCGTACAGAATCAACTCGCGAAACAACCTCTGCATAGTCAGGAACTGCTTGACCCACTGCGGGCCATGCTGGCAAAAACCCTTGCTGCCCTGGCGCCCGGAAAACTCAAATACAGCTTCTTTAGCAACAGTGGTACCGAATCGGTCGAAGCGGCGCTGAAACTGGCGAAGGCGTATCAGTCACCACGCGGCAAATTTACCTTTATCGCCACCAGCGGCGCGTTTCACGGTAAGTCGTTGGGCGCGCTGTCCGCCACCGCCAAATCGACGTTCCGCAAGCCGTTTATGCCGCTGCTGCCGGGCTTCCGTCATGTGCCGTTCGGCAATATTGAGGCCATGCGTACCGCGCTCAGCGAGTGCAAAAAAACCGGAGATGATGTGGCTGCGGTGATTCTGGAGCCTATTCAGGGTGAAGGTGGCGTGATCCTGCCACCGCAGGGTTATCTCACCGCCGTACGTAAACTCTGCGACGAATTTGGCGCGCTGATGATCCTTGATGAAGTCCAGACCGGGATGGGGCGTACCGGCAAGATGTTTGCCTGCGAGCATGAGAACGTGCAGCCCGACATTCTCTGCCTGGCAAAAGCGCTGGGCGGCGGCGTGATGCCGATTGGCGCGACGATCGCCACCGAAGAGGTCTTCTCGGTACTGTTTGATAACCCCTTCCTGCACACCACCACCTTTGGTGGCAATCCGCTGGCCTGTGCGGCCGCGCTGGCCACCATCAATGTGCTACTGGAGCAGAACTTACCGGCACAAGCGGAACAGAAAGGCGATATCCTGCTGGACGGTTTTCGCCAACTGGCGCGAGAGTTCCCTGACCTGGTGCAGGACGCCCGCGGGAAAGGGATGCTGATGGCAATCGAGTTTGTCGACAATGAAACCGGCTACAATTTCGCCAGCGAGATGTTCCGCCAGCGGGTCCTGGTTGCCGGAACGCTCAACAACTCGAAAACGATCCGCATCGAACCGCCGTTAACGCTGACCATTGAGCAGTGTGAGCAAGTGCTGAAAGCCACGCGTAAAGCGCTGGCGGCGCTGCGGGTGAGCATAGAAGAGGTGTAAACAGCTTGCCGGGTGATGCAACACCATTCTGGCCTGTGAACAAATGCCCCCTGCCCGGGGGCATTTTTTGAATCCCATCACAATCATCGCATTCCCCTTTTCCCTTTTCCCTGCCGACGACTAAATTAGACACTCATCCGACCACATAACAATAATTTTACATACTGGACAATCTTATGCGCTATCCGTCGCTGTTCGCCCCGCTTGATCTTGGTTTTACTCAGCTTAAAAACCGCGTGCTGATGGGTTCAATGCACACGGGACTTGAAGAGTATCCTGATGGCGCGGAACGCCTGGCCGCTTTCTATGCCGAGCGATCCCGGCACGGCGTCGCACTGATTGTCACGGGTGGCATCGCCCCCGCGTCATCTGGCGTCACGATGGAAGGCGGCGCGACGCTCAATGATGCCCGTGAGGTGCCGCATCACCGTATCATCACCGACGCGGTTCATCGTGAAGGCGGGAAAATAGCGCTACAGATCCTGCATACCGGGCGCTACAGCTATCAACCACAACTGGTGGCCCCTTCCGCAATTCAGGCACCCATCAACCGGTTTACCCCGCACGCACTGAGCCACGAAGAAATTCTGCAACTGATAGAAGACTTCGCGCACTGTGCCCAACTGGCACGGGAGGCGGGTTACGACGGCGTGGAGGTCATGGGCTCGGAAGGGTACCTAATTAACGAGTTTCTCGCCCTGCGCACCAATCAGCGCGACGATGAATGGGGCGGTGATTATACCAATCGTATGCGCTTTGCCATTGAAGTGGTACGTGCGGTGCGTCAGCGGGTGGGGAACGACTTTATTATTATCTACCGCCTGTCGATGCTTGATCTGGTGGAAAAAGGCGGCACTTTTGCAGAAACAGTGCAACTGGCGCAGGCCATTGAAGCCGCAGGCGCAACGCTCATCAACACCGGAATTGGCTGGCATGAAGCGCGCATTCCCACCATCGCCACGCCGGTACCGCGCGGCGCCTTCAGTTGGGTAACGCGTAAGCTGAAAGGGCACGTTTCGCTGCCGCTGGTCACCACTAACCGGATTAACGATCCGCAGGTTGCCGATGAAATTCTGGCGCGTGGTGATGCCGATATGGTGTCGATGGCGCGCCCGTTTCTCGCGGATGCCGAACTGCTGTCGAAAGCGCAATCGGGGCGTGCCGATGAAATTAACACCTGCATCGGCTGTAATCAGGCGTGCCTGGATCAGATCTTCGTCGGCAAAATCACGTCGTGCCTGGTGAATCCCCGCGCCTGCCATGAAACCAAAATGCCTGTTGTTCCGGCTTCCACAATAAAAAATCTGGCTGTCGTCGGCGCGGGCCCGGCGGGTCTTGCCTTTGCTATCAATGCTGCGGCACGCGGTCATCATGTCACCCTCTTTGATGCGCTGGGCGAGATCGGCGGGCAGTTCAATATTGCCAAACAGATCCCCGGTAAAGAGGAGTTTTATGAAACGCTCCGCTATTACCGTCGGATGATTGACGTCACCGGCGTCACCCTGAAACTCAATCATTATGTTGCAGCAGACGATCTGCAGGCATTCGATGAGGTGATCCTCGCCAGCGGGATCGAGCCGCGCAGGCCGCCGATCGACGGCATCGATCATCCGAAGGTTTTAACCTATCTCGATGTCCTGCGTGACAAAACCCCGGTGGGGAATCGGGTGGCGATCGTTGGCTGCGGCGGGATCGGCTTTGATACCGCAATGTACCTGAGTCAGCCCGGCGAACCCACCAGCCAGAACATTGCCGATTTCTGTGTGGAATGGGGTATCGACACCAGCCTGCAACAGGCCGGCGGATTACGTCCGGAAGGCCCGCATCTGGCTCGCAGCCCACGTCAGATTGTGATGCTCCAGCGTAAGGCCAGCAAACCCGGCGAGGGACTGGGAAAAACCACCGGTTGGATCCATCGCACCACGTTGCTTTCACGCGGTGTGAAGATGATCCCGGCAGTCAGCTATCAGAAGATCGACGATACCGGTCTGCATGTGTTGATCGGTAGTGAAGCGCAGACGCTGGAAGTCGATAACGTCATTATTTGTGCGGGTCAAGAGCCGCGACGTGAGCTGGCAGAACCGCTGCATGCGGCGGGAAAAACGGTGCACTTAATCGGCGGCTGTGATGTAGCGATGGAACTGGATGCCCGCCGGGCCATTGCCCAGGGCACCCGTCTGGCGCTGGGAATTTAATTCATTGCCCGGTCACATTGTGCGTGCCGGGCAGCTTTTCGACACACCTGGCGAATTCATTCAATGAACAACGCGGGTGAGATGCCAAACCGCGCAGCGAGTTTCTTCGCATGCTCCAGCGTTAACTTTCTCTGTCCGTTTAACACACGCGACACCATCGATTTACTGCCTATTTCCGGAAGATCTGACATGCTCAATCCATGTTGATCCATCAAAACACGGATAATCGATACCCCGGCAGGCATATTTTCCAGCAAGGTATTGAACTCAGCAAATTCCGGCGCAGAGTTTTCCCATGCTCTGATTTTGGCACAAACGAGATCCAGCAACGGGTTATCAGGATCGTTAAGCAACAAATGATCGATAAACAGCATGGCATCAGCGTACTGTTCCTCATTTTGAATCCCCGCCAAAAAGGGGGCTACGGCAGTCAGCTTTTCACCTGCTCTCAGGATATCTGAAATCACCATCATTTTTTCCCCTTGGTACGATGCATTGCGGTGAAAGCGTCATATTCATTATGTGTAAACACATGCCGTATATAGCATTTTTGAGAGGTGAAAAAGAG
>NZ_JBFWLF010000231.1:0-7349 GCF_050252275.1 Citrobacter sp.
ACCTGGTAAACCGGCTCCCACTTGCTGTTTAATTTTGGTACTACAGAGCCAGGATCGAGCGGAAGCAGCTCAACAACCTCTCCCAGAGCGTAAACCTTGTACGCGTAGAAATTCCCGCGCAGACACAGACAAACGATAATCAGCTCCCAGAACTCCTGTGGGGTCATGTACTCGTTAGGCTGAACCGATAGCAGTTTGTGAAGACGTTCATTAACCGCCTTTTCTTTGCGGTCACCGGTAACTTTTAACAGGTTGCATGGAAGCATACCCATCGACTCTGCCAGCACCCTGATGCAACCAAACACAGCCGTCAGGTGCATCGCGCGGCGTGAACTGACTCGCCTTCCTGTGTAGGTGTCGTACGAATAGCCTGCCATTTCTGCCAGTTGTGCTGGGGTTGAAACAGGAGTTCCGCTTTTCTGGAATAATCCGGGGAAAAACATTCGTTACCCCCTCAGCAGATACTTGGAAACCAGCCATGACCAGAAAAGGCACAGCCCACCACCAGCAATAAAACCAGCAGGCGGATACACCAACCATGCCCCATAAGAGAGCAACAGTGCTCCCAGCACCCCGACAGTTGGGGTGAGAATATTCAGGATCATAATTGCCTCAGTTAAAGTGAACGTATGCCGTGCGTTTCAAGGCGATCAGAAAGGGTGTCAACTTTCTCATAGAGCATCAGACGGCCAATCCCCATAATCAGCGCCACTGCGCCGTCGATTTTGTTTTCGTTCTGCTCTTTGATGGGCTTCACCACATCGTCATTGCCGGGGATGTTTTTCCCCACCACGTTGGCAATACACCAGCTCATGATGGGGTTGCCGTCATGATGAAACCTGCCGGACTCGATCGCCGCTTCAAGCTCTTTCATCGGGTCTGACATGTTGGTGTAGTTCTGAATGATGGTAACGGGATTAAGCTGCTCATCCGCCAGGTCATGAGAAAGCCCGGTTGCTCCGTAGGGATCAATCGGTGACTCGGTGACCGGGTTCAGTTTGTTCGCTGCTTTGGCCTCCTCCAGGATGTAGCGGTAATCCACCTCCGCGCCATCGGTGACGGTGAGGTAACCCATCTCCACCCATTTCTGAAAGCGTTCAGCAGTGCGGCGATCCTCGTTTTTCTCCACGCTGTAAACCGTGTCATACGGTACCCAGAAGCGTGGCGCCACACTGTAATAATGCGTTTTGCCATCAATCTCGCGGGTGAACAGCCTCGCCATGCTGTTCATATCCAGTTTGCGTGCAAGGTCGAATGCCAGCACACAGGGCTGCCCTTCGAAATGCTCGAGCGTAAGCGTTTTGTCTTCGCAGTTCTGCCAGGACACAAGGTTATAGAAAGCCGCCCGCGCCGCCACCCAGATATTCAGATGCTTGGTTTTAAAAACGCCCGCCTGCCGGGCATTGTTAATCGCGCGCTGCTGCTGACTGAGAAGAAAATCGCGGTACACCGAGACGCCCATATTCGGGTTCGCCTTCTCCAGCACCTTCGGATCCGTCCAGTCGTCGCCTTCATCAACCGTGTAGATGATGCCGAACAGCTCCTCGTTGGGTACCGAGCCGTTAAGCATCTCGATCACTTCGCGGCGTTTGTCGTAGCACGGACCTTCAATGTTGTAACCGGCGGTGGTGATCGCCCACATCAGCGGCTGGCGACGCGCGCCCATTCCGGTCAGCATGGTGGTATAGAGCGAGTCGGTCTGGTGTTCGTGGTATTCGTCGACGATGGCGCAGTGCGGCGACGCGCCGTCGCCCGGGTTGCCAATCAGCGGTTCGAACCGCGCACCGTCCTCAGGCCGGTTCAGGTTGGAGGCATTCACCTCGATGCCGAACGCTTCGACGAGCAGCGGAGTCCGCTTGCACATCAGCCGTGCAGGACGGAACACTTCCCACGCCTGTTTTTCAGTCGTGGCGCCGGAATACACCTCCGCGCCGAATTCGTTGTCACAGGTAAAGCAGTACAGCGCCACGCCGGCGGAGATCGCCGACTTACCGTTTTTACGGGGGATCTCGGTGTAAACCTCGCGAAAGCGGCGCAGCCTTGTCCCCTTTTGCACCCAGCCAAAGGCACAGCAGATGATGAAAAGTTGCCACGGCTCCAGGGTGATCGGCATCCGTTTGAACGCCCATTCGCCCTTGGTATGCGGCAGCAATTGAATAAACTTCGCGGCCTTCTCCGCCATGTCCTTATCAAAGCGGTACCGGAATTTGCGGCTTTTCTCCTGAGCCATGTCGTCGATGTGGCGCTGGCAGGCCTGAAGCACAAACTGGCACGCGGGTATCTTTCCCCGCACAACGTTGCGGGCGTATTGATTCGCGGCGTTGACGTTAGGGTACGATTTCCGGCTCATGAGTTGATCATCTTCAGGAATGGGTTAGCGGTTTTCTTCTGCCCGGCCAGGCCGATAAGACGCTGGCGACTACTGGGGTCAAGGCCAAGCATGGATCCGGTGGAGCTCATCTCCGATTCCTGCTCTTTTTTGGCGGTCAGCTCGGGGTTCTTTATCCTGCCGCCCATCGCGCCGACGATGGTGTTACCTTCCGACGCGATTTTCTTCACGGCACGGCGCCAGAATTCGTAAGCCACACACCAGCGCTCAAGAACCGCCAGGTCGGTAACGCACAGCAGCCCCTGCCCACATAACTCTTTTGTGGTCAGTTCCCACATGACGGAAGCCAGCGGGAGATTGTCTTCTGTGAACCAGTCTGGCGGCGCTACACCTTTAATTGGTGTAAAGACCGGTTCCTCTTTATTCAGGGCTCGCTTGCCGGGGTTACCGGCCAGTTCCTTGCGCGCCGTTGGCTTGGGGCGACGCCCGGAACGCCCTGCCGTTCCAGCCATATGCGGCACTCCTGGTTAAATTTCATTTTTCGCGGGTATAAAAATTCGGGGAGGCGGGCAGTCCGGAAGGAAGGCGGTCGCAGAGATTTTGCCCCCCCTCCCCTGGCTGATATCAGATGATAATCATTATCACTTAAGCCGCTCACGCGCGGTCTTCGCAGCGTGGCACGACCAACACAGACTCTCGAGGTTACTGTCATCATCCGTGCCACCGTGAGCCTTCGCTTTGATGTGGTCGACACAGGAAGCCGGCTTGACGATCCCCTGCCTGAGATGATTCTGACACAGACCGCTATCACGCTTCAGAATACGGTCTCGTATCACTTCCCACTTCGTTCCATAACCGCGCTGATGCCTTGATTGTCCTGGCTTGTATTGCCGCCAGCCTTCGCCTTTATGCGATTCGCAGTAGCCTGACGGGTCGGTTGTTGTCGAGCGACAGCCGCGAACACGGCAGGCTTTTGGTGTGCGTGGCGGCATTTATACCTCTCCTTAAGCTATCACTAGGGTCTGCCCATAGTGATAGCATTAAAAACTTACCTAAGGCGGTTGTGTATTGTTATAGCAATGCCGATCCGCATTAAAGTCGTGCGAACAGAGGCATGAGGGACACCATCGATAGTGACCTTCATACCATCTCCATTGAAAGAAATTCTCGGAAGAGTTAGCTTGAATACACTTATCTAAGAACACGGTGGGTGAAATGGACCTGAATCCAGCAAAAAAAGAATTAATACGAGCTAAGCGTTGTGTCAGCCGCATGAAGTTAGCTAATACATATGATGAGTATGATGAAGCTTGGAGTGATTTTTTAAGCCGTATTGAAAATGTATTTAACAGAATAAAAGTTGCGGTTGAATACCATCATAAATACCCATCTTTTTCTTCCAAAACGAATCACTTAAGATCAACAGACTCTTTGCTTATTTATCTCAAACAAGCAAGAAACTCAGCTCATCATGGAATTGCTGATACTTCGAAATTTATTTCTGGTGGTTTTTCAATTAATCCACCTACCCCAGGAGGGGCTGTTCATATCAAGTCCATGACTATTGATGAGAATGGCAACGCCACTATAATCCCGTACTCACCAATTAAGTTAGAACTTCATCCCAGCACTGTTGAGGCAATCCCTTGTCGTAACAGGGGAGTCACTTATAACCCTCCGACCGCTCATTTGGGTGAGGTGCTGGAATCCAAGAGTCCAATACTCATAGCAGAGCTGGGGATAGAGTTTTACAAGGCCTACCTGCTAGAGGCTGAGGAGACATTTCGTTAGTAATCGATGTATGTTCATTTCCAACATAGATATAAAGCCAACTCTATCTCTTATCCCTTAGTAGGTATAAATCATGCCATATCCCATGGAGGGGATAACCATTATCAAGCCCACCAGCAGGTGAGCTTTATAATGGTCACTCAGTAGTCGAGTTGCAACACACCATGCTCAAGTGAATCGGAATACGCGATCAGCCCAGTGTATTTAGGAATAATTTCGCCATCATCCGCTTCAAACTCCGGAATTGTTCCAGTGGTGATGGTGTATTGAGGCGCACCGTCTTCTATCGCGAAAGCTGCCAGGTCTTCAATCTGCTTAGCTGTAAGAACTACTGTCATACTCATTCCTCAGTTGTTAAAAAGCCCCGCTATTGCGAGGCCCGTGATTGGTTATTCGACTCTCTCACCAAATTGTGAATGCGCTAACACGTCAGCCATTCCCTTTATCTTCGAACATTATTGGTATCGGGTGATCAGGAAGTTTATTTTTCAAGCTCACCCTCTTACTACTTAAGATTCGGCTATCATTACCAATTGAAACCATTTCATTCAAGAACATGTTACCGCCAGTGAAAGCCGACCCGTAATAAATTTCAGTACGGTCTGGGTATCCACATTTTAATAAAATATTCATAATGTTATTGCCTTCTATTTGAATGCGCTTAAGCGCAGGAAAGGCAAACATGACGAAATGGAAAAAAGTAAGCAATACATTTTGTGAGAGGGAACTATCGTCTTCCCTGCTCAATCTGGCGGATCGCGGCGAGCTGGCTGTTCGCTTTCTCGATGGTGGCCAGCAACGGTTTAATCCAGAGAACGGCCTGGCAATATGTCAGCGTGCCGGTGGAAGTGGCGCTATCACCGGCTGCGTCAGCGTTCCCGGAATCGGCGTGCATTGCGCCGGCACGTAAACTGTTCGCGTAGCTGAGCAGCCCACCAGCGACATCAGCAGGAACAGGCAGATCACAGTTTTTTTCACGTCGAAGAATCTCCCGATATTCGATGACAGTCTTTTCGGTACCTGCATCGATCAACGAATTAAGGCGGCTGGCATTCTCAGCCACCTGATTGAAGCGGTTGAAGTTGAAAGCCTGCACCGCGATGACCTGCCCCTGTAGCGCGTTATCATGCTCCAGAACGCGCTTATCGCTTTGCGCTGTGATCAGGTCAGCCTGTCTGTTTGCCAGCAGAACAACGAGAATAGCGATAGCGCCAACGACAATAACCACCGCGATAATTGCCAGCCACCAGCGCCATGACGTTTTCAGTGATGCCAGTAGAGCTTCAATCATGATTCTTTCACCGAACTGGTGCCATTCATCAACGGTAACAGGCGGCTATCCCTCGGCTCGTTAACCGGCCAACGATAACTCGTCACGCGGGAACGTGAGAATGCACGAATATTGATAGCGTCGGACTGGTTACCACCGAGGACCATCAGGTCACCGTTCTGGTGCTGCCCGACCACAAATCCGACATGGCCGCCGCCGTCGCGACTGAATACCACCACACAGCCATAGGCTGGCTCGCGAAGTTCGACGCCCCAGTTGAGATAGGATTTTGCAGACTCGAAACGGGTGGATTTGATTCCGACGCGCTCAAGCATTGAGCCGACGTATGCTGCACACCAAGGGGTTTCGTCATCTTTGATTCCGGCACGGTGAATATCCTTCCAGAACTGAAGCAACAGCGGATTATGGCGCGGACCATTAATTTCCATCTGCCCAATGTATTTCCGGCCTTCCACCAGCCAGCGTGGCTCGTTACTGGTTTGCATCGTCAACTCCCGCCTTTTTGGCTGCGAATTTTTTAATTAGATTGCCGATCGAATCGGTACCGATGTATCCAATAAAGACGCTGGCAATGTATGCGAGGTTGCTACTCAATCCGGAGAAGTCGAGCAGGTCACGAATAAACCAGGCGATCATCGCGCACATCAGCGCATCAATTAGCGTCTTCATCTTGGCGCCACCGTTATAGCGACCACGCAGGTACGCCATAATAAAAGCTAGCATTGCACCAACACCCTGCTCTCTGGCAGCAAGTAGCGCAGCGATGAAATCTTGTTTGTATGGCATTTTCATAGGCCTCACCTCCGATAGCTCGGATGGCGCTGTGTAGTGAGAAAGAAATTCAGGCAGTCGGGGGAACTACTACTATGTGATAAATGGTGGTGACTCGAAGTCAAAAGCAAAATAGGCCACCATTATGGTGACCTATTGATTTGGGGATTTGCATTTATATAAATTACAATTGCATTATGAAAAATAACAAAAAGTAACTTCCTAGCTGGCTTTTTCTAAGTATCTCTCGCTAGGTAGATAGAACTCACCGTCAGCAGTATAGTGATAACACATATCAACTAGATTTAGTTCTCTTCCACCAGCCGCCCATTTTCACAGCAAAAGCCTCCTAAACAGGAAGCCGCAGGTATAAAAAAGGCCGCCCGTAGGCAGCCTCAAAAATCTTACTTCTACCATCGTGATGGATGTAGGTTTTTATGATGCGGTTCTATATGAACCTCATAGGAATGTGACAGCTTATTCACCTTAATGATTGGGAGTTGCCAACCAGTGTTCAGTTGAATGCTATGCTGATCAGTAGAAATCATAACTGAGCCAGCTTCACTTTTTCCAACATAAGCTACAACTTTCCTAGTTGATCTTAAAACGTCGCTCATGACATAGCTCCATGTTTTAGTAGCCACAATAAACCGTGACACAAGTCACAATACAAGTAGTTTAAAAAACATGCAACAAAAAACCCGCCTGAGCGGGTTTATAAACGTTAGACATTCAATGCCCATCGTTACGAAAATGCTAACCACATTTTTTGAACATTGCAAGCATCGTGCAACGAAAGTTATAAAAAATGTGGCTATCGTGTCACTTTTCGTAATTGCAGCTCTGCGAATGCCTCTTCCTGCCAGCATTTAGTGATCAGCTTATTGATCACTTCACCATAACCGCTGTACCAGTTGTAATTCGTCAAATCTGGAATGACCTTTTGCACCTGTGCCCGGGCGATCGTTGTTGGCAGCCTGCTGTAACGATTGCCATTACAGCGACCGCATACTTTCATTACCGGCACACCGTGGAGTTTCGTGCGCTTCTCATCAAGTACAGTTCCCTTCCCCTTACATCCTCTGCATGCTGTCGAGATAGCTCCCTTACCCTTACAATGATGGCAAACTTCTTCGACTTCCTCATTGCGGATCATCGGCTCTACAC
>NZ_JBFWLF010000232.1:0-7367 GCF_050252275.1 Citrobacter sp.
ATCGATATAGTGAATCCGAATGGGATGCAGAGTGATGAAATTAACCATACTGGTAGATAACAATACTTATATTGACAGGTATTTGACCGGAGAACCTGGCGTTTGCTATTACATTGAATGCTCAGGCTTAAAACTTCTTTTTGACGTTGGCTATTCTGATATTTTTTTAAAAAATGCACAGATCCTGGATATCGATCTTACGCACATTGATAAAATTGTATTATCACATGGACATAACGATCACACCTGGGGGTTAAACCATTTATTCCAGCATTACGACAGACTTCCATCATCTCCAGCAAAGAAAGTCGATATCATCGCCCACCCCGCCGCATTTACGCCTAAATTTTATGAGTCGAAACCCATTGGGATGAACCATAATGCCCTTTGTTTTGATTACTTCTTTAATATCGTCAGTTCCACACAACCCCTGAAATTATCCGAAGACATCACTTTTTTAGGGCAAATCCCCCGCCTTAACCATTTTGAAGCGCAAAATCCGGTAGGCCACACACATAATCATGATGGTGAGTTAACGGCTGATTACGTGATTGATGATAGTGCAATGGCAATTAAGACAAAGGATGGACTGGTGATTGTCACCGGATGTTCCCACGCCGGGATTTGTAATATTATTGAGCACGCAAAATCAGTCACTGGAGAATCGAAAATTGCTTCCGTTATAGGCGGCTTTCATCTCCTTAATGCTGATGAATCCTTACTCTCGGAAACCGGGAAATATCTTAGCGCATTGTCGGCTACTACGCTTTATCCCAGCCATTGCACCGATCTTGCCGCAAAAATCCATCTGTCCCGTTATGTGGATCTCAAAGAAACGGGCGTGGGACTCACGCTGACTTTCCCCATGTAGGAGCAGATTATGTGAAGGGAGACCGTGTTTTCTGTCTCCCGATGATTCATACCTGCAGCGACGATCACCTGACCACCAGCAGATCGGAAAAACGCGTGGTGTAGCGCGGAGAAAGCATCTGCCGTCTCAACTGCCATGGTGGCTGAATCCCCTGCCCGGCAAAGTACAGCGTTCCCCTTCCCTGTTTGGTATTGAGCGTATCCAGAACTTCCATCAACTTCTCGCTGCCGGGACGCGGTGCGTTATCATCGAACAGATTGAGTTGCGCCACGCCCTGACTGAAAAAATCACCGAGCATGACTCCAGCCTTCTGATAACGATGCCCCTCTTTCCAGATAGCGTCCAGGCATCGCGTGGCTGCGCTGATGATGTCCCGGCTGTCCTGTGTCGGTGTCAGCAGTTTTACGGACGCGCTATTGCCGTACCAGGTTTCATTCGGCGCAAACGGCGACGTTTTCACAAATGTCGAAATGAACCGGCAATACTGATGCTCACTCCGGAGCTTCTCCGCCGCGCGCGTCGCATAAGCACAAATCGCCTGGCGCATCTGTTCGTATTCCGTAATGCGCTCGCCGAATGAGCGACTGAAAACAATCTCCTGCTTCGCGGGCGCAAACTCCTCAAGCGCCAGGCAAGGCTCACCGCGTAACTCTCGCACGGTTCTTTCCAGTACGACATTGAAGTGCTTTCGTATCACCGCGATGTGCGTATCCGCCAGATCGAGTACCGTTTCTATGCCCATCGCGGTCAGCTTTTTACTGATACGACGACCAACGCCCCACACCTCATCAACTGGCAGAGCCGCCATCAGTTTTCGCTGCCGTTCGAGATTCGACAGATCCACAACGCCACCCGTCTGCTGCGGCCACTTCTTCGCCGCGTGGTTGGCCAGCTTGGCCAGCGTTTTTGTCTGTGCAATCCCCACGCCGAGCGTCAGATGTGTCCGCTTTAAGACCGTGTCGCGGATCTCTTTGCCAAAATCCGTGAGATCCCGACAGTTTCGGACTCCCGTCAAATCGCAAAAGGCCTCATCGATACTGTAAATTTCAACGCGTGGTGATAGCGCTTCGAGCGTCGACATGACCCGATTGCTCATGTCACCGTAGAGTTCATAATTCGAACTGAAACACACCACCCCATGACGCCGGAACGCCTCTTTTTGCTTGAAATAGGGCGCTCCCATGACCACCCACGGTTTCGCTTCGGGACTGCGGGAAATCACGCAACCATCGTTATTCGACAGCACAACAACCGGTTTGCCTTTCAGATCGGGCCGAAACACCGTCTCACAGGACGCATAAAATGAATTCACATCGCATAACGCAAACACGTCACACCCCACAATAACTGTATTTATATACAGTATTATTTAAAATATATTATAACTTGCAAGCAAAATTCTGGCGGTTTTTTAGTGGATTGTTCTGCCTGAAAAAGTGGTCGGTTATCCACAGAAACGGTGCATAACCCTGTGGGTGAGTGACATGACGTTGTTAATCAGGTTTGTTCGCATGCCGTATCCCTACGTCAGCCGGATATCTCCGTTCCTCTCCGTAACAACGTAAACCGAAGTGGGTATGTCTGCTCACAAAACAGGCAGGTTAATGAGTAATTAACCTGCCTGCCATTGGGATACCACTTAAGGCCACCGGGGAATCACAAAGAAACCAGCCGTGTACGGTTTGCAACGTCAGGGGGACGAACAATACGCAGCAATAGTTAACTCACTGCCTTTACAATAAATGTCACGACGCCAAAAATCGCCAGGGCGTCCTCACTGCCGATGATGATGGGAGAATAGGCGCTGTTCATAGGGTTAAGCTGAACGGTAGGTCGCAACTGCAACCGCTTCACCGTGAATTCCCTCTCCACCGCCGCAATCACGATATCTCCGTGGCTGGCAGTACGTGAACTGTCCACCACCAGCAGATCGCCGTCGCCGATCCCCGCATCGATCATCGAGTCGCCAGCAGCCCTGACGAAATAAGTCGAACTGGGATGCTGAACAAGTAATTTGTTGAGATCGATACTCTGCTCAACGTAATCGGCCGCCGGACTGGGGAATCCGCATGGAACCCGATCGCTGAAAAGTGGAAAGGTAATGACTTCATGCCATTCCGCAGGTCTGTACAACGTCATAATGCACACCTTTAATACTGTTTTTATATACAGTAATTTTAACTCCGACAGGGATCAAGTCATTGGCAAAACGCCGCTGCGCAAAGCGTCGCCACATTGTGCGTAAGCATTTATTGATCCTACAAATATACGGTTTGTAAATTTTTGCGCTGGGTGACGACGTCCGCCGTTTCAGGACGGGTATGAGGGAGCATTTCCGGAAAGCGAAAAAAAACCGGCGATGACAGCCGGTTTCCTCTCTGCATAGCGTGACTTACCAGCCGCAGACGTCGTGCTCATTTTCCGTATCGTAGGAACGCACGGTATTGACGAGATCTTTCACCACTTCAGCAGCGACGTCAGGCACCAGTAAAGTCATTGGCGCTTCGGTTTCGTAATCGACAGAGACGCCATTACTGTTGTTCGTCACAGTGACGGTATAGGTTGCTTTGCCCATGATTATTTCTTCCCGGTATGAATGACTTTTCGTTGATTCGCGCTTTCCATCAGTACCTCTGGCGCGACGAAAAAGTCGATATTGAAATAGGTGTCATCGCTCATCACTTCGATGTTGTGCCACTTTTCCGGTGGGAACACACCAAACTGGCCCGCTTCAATGATCATCACTGTTTCGGCTTCCGGACTGTGTTCATCCGCATATCCGAGATATTTGACCGCCCCCTGCATCACCGACAAACGGGGATAAACGCCCGGTCGGGTTCCTTTATCAAGGTGGCGTTCGAAAATTCCGGCAGGTGCCGTTTCTTTGTTCCAGAACGGCGTGGCACGTGTGTGAATATGATTTTGTGGAATCTGAAGCATGTCCTTCCCTCTTCCAGTCGGTAGGATGCGATTGTGAGTAAACCGCTGTTCCAGAAAGGTTACGCCTCATAACTGGCATTTTAAATACACCAAAAGGGGCAAGTGACATTCATCACTGGTTTTGTCTGACAGAGGAAAGCCTGTCTCCAGGCTCTCCTCCTGCTATATTATCGGCCAGGTGTTTTTAATGGATTGCCAAATTGCTCCAGATACACCTCCCCCAACGCTTTCGTGGCGTAATCATTTAAATGACCGACGTCACGGTACAGCGGTATGCCCTCAATTTCCGTCCTGCACAGCCCGTCAGGACATTGCACATTTTTGGGATCGACAATAATCAACGATGGGAAGCGGGCCTGTAACGTGGCAAAAAACGGTTCCGTCCAGACACTTTTATTAATCTGTGGATTCGGGTTGCATGCGTGAGGCTCATACTCTCCCCGCGTCTTAAAATGTTCATAAAAACAGGTCAGGAAGTTCTTAGGCATCGGGAACATCGTTTTCACCAGTACCGGCTGCGCCCCGGCATCAATAATATCCTGTATTGCCTGTTCCGTGGCTCGGGTGAGAATATTGATAGATTCCGCAGGCGATGGGGAATCCCCAATCTGCGATCTGACCCTGAATGCCGCATAGTTTTCCCAGACCTGAGAAATGATCACATATTTATACTTATGGTTTCGGATCGCTTCATAGTATTTTTTGACATTCTCATGACAGGCCCGGTAATAATCGCCTTTATAAGTATAGAGATCGTCGTGATACACACGGGGAATCGCCAGGCACAGTGAAGTCGCTTTCATATCAACAGCAACATGCGCATTTTTCCCCATAATATCGAAGAAATTCCAGTACTGATTAGAGTGCGAATCGCCCATCAGGAGCGCTTTCTCAGAAGCGGTTTTATCCCCCACCACACAAGCCATATCGGTTCCTGTGACGTTTTCGTTCATACAATCCTGACGCTGCTTTATCTTCGTCTCTTTGAGCACATGGTTGATATGACTTAACGACTCGCCGAATCGTAGATAGCTAAATCCGTCAAAACGCTTACTGACCGACATCAGGGTAATAATGGCAATCAGTGGGATAACCACCAGCAGAATCAGCGTTTTTTTCAACGACTGACGAGGCTTCCGGTAGGGTTTCTCGATGAAATAATATGACCCCATCGCCAGCAACACAGCCAGACCCAGACCAGCCATTCTGGCATAGACACTGGTAATACCGATGTAGTGCAGTGTCGCGAAAATCGGCCAATGAAAGAGATAAAGCGAATAGGAGATCGTGCCAAGCCAGACCAACGGCGGGAATGACAGCAATTTACAGGTCAGAATATTTTGCTGGCTACCGGTGAAAATTAACACCGCGGTACTGACGCAAACGATCAGGGTGTAAGCATTGGGATAACCCAGAATGACATCACTTCTGACGCTAACAAACAATATTGCCGCCACCGCAATGAACGAAAGGCTATTAAGCGCGATCTTGTTTATTTTTTGTGCCATCGGGAGATAAATACAGGCACAGACACCGAGCATGAACTCAAAGAGTCGGGAGGCGAAGAAATAATACGTTTTCGTCGGATGCGCACCTGAGTAGTGCCAGGCGATATAGATGCCTGCAATCGTCAGCAATGGTGCCAGATAGTTAAGCGCCCGTTCGTGCGTTTTTTTACGGATGACGTAATAGATTACCGGGAAAAAGACATACCATTGCCACTCGATGGATAAAGACCAGGTGTGAAGCAACAGCATGGCGTTTGAATCAGGCGCTGCATAGGCGGTTGTTTCATCGCCAAAATAGCGGTTTGAGACTATCAGCAGCGTCTGCTTTATGCTTTTGAGAAAAGAGGCATAATCTTCAGGCAACCAGAATAGCGACGCAATGACAACGCACAGCAGCATCATTGTCAGCATTGCTGGCTGCAATCGCCATATTCTACGCAAATAAAAATCGCTAAAGCTGAAATGCCCCGCATCCATTCGGTCTTTTATTATCGATGCGATGAGAAAGCCTGAAATGACGAAGAAAATATCGACCCCGATGAAACCGGATGCAAATAGCGAAAATCCGGCGTGAAATAACACCACCAGCAATACGGCAATCGCCCTTATGCCGTCAATATCAGAACGATACTTCATCGATTATCCTGCGAACGAAATATAAAGTGCGGATTTTACATGAGATTATTCAAAAGTGAACCGCCAATGACACGCTGTTTTGTTGTCGTTTACCTCAATAAAAAACCCGCCGATGGCGGGCTCCATGGCTTACGACTGTAGGGTCGCCAGCCGTGCGGCGAAACCGACAAAAATCAGGCCAATCAGCGAATTCCCGACCTTCGCCAGTTTCTTTTTGGTACGAATGTACTGGGTGACAAAGGCGCCCGAGATAATCAGGAAGCTCAGGTAGCAAAAGCTCACCACTTCAAGCGTGATCGCTAAAATAAAGAATGACAGTCCCGCGTGCGGCGCATTCACATCAATAAACTGCACAAAAAAGGAGACGTAGAACAGAATGGCTTTTGGGTTCGTCAGGCTCAATACCAGCGCACGTTTAAAAATGGCGCCAAAGGGAACCGCGTCTTCAGTTGTCTCACCGCTTTTCGCTTTAAGCGTGGCATAGAGGATTTTTGCGCCCAGATAAAGCAGGTAAAAGGCACCGAGATAGCGGACGATATTAAACAGCACTGGCGTCGTTTTAATCAGCGTCGCCACCCCGGCATACGCCAGAAACATGAGTACTGCGTCACCGATAAATACCCCGCTTGCCGCAAGGTAACCGCCCTTCATTCCACGTCCGACGCTGTTTTTCAGCACAAATATCGTGTTCGGTCCCGGAACCAGGACAATAAAAATAGCCCCGACCAGATAAGTCCAATAATTCAGTACACCATACTCTGCAAACACATTAACCTCTTCTTCCTGAAACCACTTTTTCGCTTAACTGCGAAACAATATGCTAACGGATGCACCAGTCCAAGGGAAGCGCTTATCCCCCGCTTTATTTCAGTGAGAATGCCGGATAGCGCTCGGCAAAATAGTGGCGTAAGAATTCCACCGTAATACGCACTTTGGCTGACGTCGCCAGTCGTGAAACATACACCGCCCAGATATTGGCCGGTTGGTAATACTCCGGCAGGATATGCACCAGATGACCGCTGGCTATGTTATCGCAGACATCCCACCAGGAGCGCAGCGCAATCCCCTGTCCGTCCAGACACCATTGATGCACAATCTCACCATGATTCGATGACAGCGGCCCGGTCACCTTAATGGCGTGCTCCCCCTCTTTATTCTGCAATTGCCAGATCCCAAAGGGATGGTCACGCTCTTTGATCACTAAGCAGGAACAGGTAGCAAGATCGGCAAGCTGTTTTGGCGTACCGTGCTGTGCCAGGAACGACGGCGATGCACAAAGGATTCGGTAGTTCGTTCCCAGCTTGCGAGCGATCAAATTTGGCGCAATGTCGTCGCCAATACGGATATCGAGATCGACACCTTCATTAGCCAAATCCACCAGCCGATCTTCCACATCAAAGCGCAACTCCAGT
>NZ_JBFWLF010000233.1:0-7311 GCF_050252275.1 Citrobacter sp.
TGTGGATCGACATGACAATCCCGAACCCGGCCATCAACACGATCAGTGCTGAGCCTCCGTAACTGACCAACGGAAGCGGAACGCCTACAACAGGCAGAATCCCACTCACCATACCAATATTAACGAAGACATAAACGAATAAAATCAACATTAAGCCACCGGCCATCACGCGACCAAAGGTGGTTTGTGCGTGGGCGGCGATCCACAGGCCACGCATAATCAGCAGTATATACAGCGCCAGCAGGATCAGTATCCCAATCAGACCCAGCTCTTCCGCCAGGACAGCGAAGATAAAGTCGGTGTGGCGTTCGGGTAAAAATTCCAGTTGCGACTGGGTACCGTGTAACCATCCCTTACCGCTAAGACCGCCGGAACCAATCGCAATTTTAGACTGAATGATGTGGTAACCGGCACCCAACGGGTCGGTTTCCGGGTCGAGTAACATCATTACACGCTGACGCTGATAATCGTGCATCAGGAAGAACCACAGGATCGGAATGAACGCCGCGAGCAACAGCACAGCGACGCCAATTAAACGCCAGCTCAGACCCGAGAGGAACAGCACGAACAGGCCGGAAAGCGCGACCAGAATCGAGGTTCCGAGGTCAGGCTGTGCCGCCACCAACAGCGTCGGCATAAAAATCAGCACCAGCGCGATGGCCGTGTTCTTCAGGGACGGCGGACAGACGTCGCGGTTGATAAAGCGGGCGACCATCAGAGGAACCGCGATTTTGGCGATTTCAGAAGGCTGAAAACGTACAATGCCGAGATCCAGCCAACGCTGCGCGCCTTTGGATATTGCCCCGAATGCATCGACCGCCACCAGCAGAATAATACAGAAAATATAGAGATACGGCGCCCAACCTTCATAGACGCGCGGCGGGATCTGCGCCATGACCACCATGATCACCAGACCCATCGCAATCTGACCGACTTTACGCTCCATCATGCCAATGTCCTGGCCGCTGGCGCTCCAGATAACCAGTGAGCTGTAAACCAACAGCGCCAGCAAAATCAGTAACATGGTGGGATCAATATGGATTTTATCCCAGAATGTTTTTTTGTTCGGATTATCCGTCATGGTTATTGATCCTCCGCCGCTGCAACCGCCGGGTTTTCCGCTGGCAGATCGGTGTTGTTATCGCCCAACATGATGTGGTCAAGAATCTGACGCATAATGGTCCCCACCGCCGGGCCCGCCCCCCCGTTTTCCAGGATGATGGCGACGGCCACCTGCGGGTTGTTATACGGTGCAAATGCGGTCATCAGTTTATGGTCACGCAGACGCTCGGCAATTTTATGCGCGTTATAGGTTTCATTGGCTTTCAGGCCAAAGACCTGTGCGGTACCGGATTTAGCGGCAATTTTATATGGCGCGCTGGCAAAATATTTATGCGCGGTCCCGTTGCCACGGTTGGCGACGCCATACATGCCGTCTTTCGCCAATTCCCAATAACCAGAGTGAATATCGCCGACCGGTGGCTCCTGCGGTTGTACCCAGGGAACCTTCTTGCCGTTTTCTGCGGTACTCATCAGCAGATGAGGCACCTTCACGACGCCGTCATTAATCAGGATCATCAGCGCCTTACTCATCTGAATCGGCGTTGCCGTCCAGTAGCCCTGACCGATGCCGACCGGAATGGTATCGCCCTGATACCAGGGTTTTTTAAAGCGTTTGAGCTTCCATTCGCGGGTAGGCATGTTGCCGGAACGCTCTTCCGCCAGGTCGATACCGGTATAGTGACCGTAACCGAATTTGCCCATCCACTCGGAGAGGCGATCGATCCCCATGTCATAGGCGACCTGATAGAAGAAGGTATCCGCCGATTCTTCCAGTGATTTAGTAATGTTCAGGTGTCCGTGACCCCATTTCTTCCAGTCACGGTAGCGTTTTTCCGAGCCGGGCAACTGCCACCAGCCAGGGTCAAACAGGCTGGTATTACGGGTGATAACGCCCGCGCTTAATGCAGACACCGCGACATACGGTTTCACCGTCGACGCAGGTGGATAAACCCCCTGCGTTGCGCGGTTGACCAGCGGCGTGTTCGGATCGTTAAGCAAACCGGAATAGTCTTTACTGGAGATACCATCGACGAACAGGTTCGGGTCGTAACTGGGCATCGAAACCAGCGCCAGCACGCCGCCGGTGCGCGGGTCGGTGACCACCACGGCCGCGCGGCTACCGGCAAGCAGCGTCTCGATATACTGCTGCAGTTTGAGATCCAGCGTCAGGTAGATGTCGTGTCCGGCCTGTGGGGGGACTTCTTTGAGCTGACGGATGACGCGGCCACGGTTGTTGACCTCGACTTCCTCGTAGCCGGTTTGACCGTGCAGCACATCTTCGTAGTAGCGCTCAATCCCCAGTTTCCCGATGTCATGCGTCGCGGCATAGTTGGCCAGTTTGCCGTCTTTATCCAGTCGCTCAACGTCTTTATCGTTAATCTTCGACACGTAGCCAATGACGTGGGTAAGTGCGGAACCGTATGGGTAGAACCGGCGTTTATACCCTTTCACTTCCACACCCGGGAAGCGGTACTGGTTCACGGCAAAACGCGCAACCTGTACTTCGGTGAGGTTGGTTTTGACGGGAATAGAGGTAAAGCGGTGGGAACGTGCGCGCTCTTTCTTGAAGGCGGCAATATCGTCATCGGTCAGGTCGACAACGCTGCGCAGGGCATCCAGCGTTTGCTGCACGTTATCAACCTTCTCGGGCATCATTTCGACCTGATAAATGGTGCGGTTTAGGGCGAGAGGAATGCCATTACGGTCATAAATAATGCCGCGGCTGGGGGCGATAGGCACCAGCTTAATCCGGTTCTCATTCGAGCGAGTCTGGTAATCGGTAAAACGGACGATCTGCAGATTATACAGATTGGCGATAAGCACGCCGGTGAGCAGTAAGATACCCAAAAAAGCGACCAGCGCCCGGCGCACAAATAGCGCGGACTCAGCCGTATAGTCGCGAAAAGAATTCTGTAATTTCATCCGCTGCTTAGTCTACTCAAGCTCAATGATCACTCACGGTGATAAGGGTGATTAGTGGTAATGCTCCACGCCCGATACAGGCTCTCTGCCACCAGCACCCGGACTAGCGGATGGGGAAGCGTGAGTGCAGAGAGCGACCAACTTTGTTCTGCCGCGGCTTTGCAGGCAGGGGATAATCCCTCCGGCCCGCCAATTAACAGGCTGACATCACGACCGTCCAGTTTCCAGCGTTCCAGTTCGGTCGCCAGTTGCGGCGTGTCCCAGGGCTTACCGGGAATATCCAGGGTGACGATGCGATTTTTGCCAGCGGCAGCCAGCATCTGCTCACCCTCTTTGTCGAGAATACGCTTGATATCCGCGTTCTTGCCGCGTTTGCCGGCCGGAATTTCGATCAGCTCAAAAGGCATGTCTTTGGGAAAACGCCGCAGGTACTCGGTAAAACCGGTTTGTACCCAGTCGGGCATTTTCGTGCCTACCGCGACAAGTTGAAGCTTCACGCATTAACTCCAGAGTTTTTCCAGCTCATACAGGCGACGGCTCTCTTCCTGCATAACGTGGACAATCACTTCACCCAGGTCAACGACGATCCAGTCGGCGACGCTCTCACCTTCCACGCCCAGCGGCAGCATTCCCGCAGCGCGAGATTCCTGCACGACGTGGTCAGCAATAGACATAACGTGACGGCTGGAAGTACCGGTACAGATGATCATGCAGTCGGTGATACTGGATTTGCCCTGAACGTCTAAGGCGATGATGTCCTGACCTTTAAGGTCATCAATTTTGTCGATAACAAAATCCTGGAGTGCTTTACCCTGCAAGTTTTCCCCCTGGGTGCATGAATGAGTATTAATAAGCCTGTCAGTATACCTGAACCCACCGGCTTTTCGGGACAAATGTCACCGGGCGGTTTTGGAAAGTGGGCTATCATCCCACCCCATGCAACAGAATGCATCGCCATTTTTGTAAAACAATTTCTGCAAAACGCTGAAGGGTGGGAAAAGTCTGGCAGCGGAGAATAGCAGCCTGTCCGGGGGTGTCAATGGTCGGAGCGTTGCTGGCGGTAAAAAACAGATATTTTACTCGCCGGGCGCCCATATCGCTCTGCTGTTGAGAACCCGAAGCGTGGCAAAATCGCCAGTAAAATCAATAGCACTCCAGCAGCCTTGCTCAACGCGAAAATGCCACATCGCCGCGGCGGGCATGGCAAGCAACCGGGCGATTAACAGGCTGAGAACACCCTGATGGCTGACTATCAGCACATGATCATGGTGCTGATAGTCAGCAAGGATCGAAATTGCCTGCTCAACGCGCTGGGCGAAAGCCTGAAATCCTTCCCCATTGGTGGGAACGGCATTTTGCCAGTCGTTGCACCAGGCCGCGTAGTTCTCGGCATCTTCGCGGGCCAGATCCTGGTGATGACGCATCTCCCAGTCACCAAAAAACATCTCATTGAGCTCAGGCTTCACCTGTAGCGGCAGTTCACGTCCCTGAAGCACTAAGCGCGCCGTGTGCTGCGCGCGCTCCAGTTCGCTACACAGCACCTGCTTAAAGGGAACCTGGCGAAGCAGTGTATTCAGCGTTTGCGCTTGCGCCACGCCGCGCCCGGTCAACGGTGTGGGGGCATGACCGCTGTACAAACCCGCCACATTAGCCTCGGTTTCACCATGACGAACTAACCAGAGTCGCATTTATCCCTCGTGATACGTATTCGCGCAAAACATGATATTCGCCCTGAATGCGCGCGCTAATTTCTCTAAAATAGCCTCTTTTGCCAGGAGCGGCACGATGTCTCTATTCAAAAGCGCCCACGGCGGTAATATCCGTGAGGCGGCTGAGTTTCTCGGGATCTCACCCGAGAAGTTGCTGGATTTTAGCGCGAATATTAATCCACTGGGTATGCCTGAAACGGTAAAACGCGCCATTGTCGACAATTTACACCTTGCCGAGCGCTATCCTGACGTCGATTACCGCCACCTGCATCAGGCACTGGCCCGACATCATCAGGTTCCCGTCGAATGGATCCTCGCCGGAAACGGTGAGACGGAGTCGATCTTTACTCTGGTGAACGGTTTGAAACCGCGGCGAGCGATGATCGTCGCGCCGGGATTTGCCGAATACCGCCGCGCGTTGCAGTGGAGCGAATGCGTCATTGATACGTTCATGCTGCGTGAAGAGGATGGCTGGCAACTGACCGGGGCGATTCTCGATGCGTTAACGGCAGAACTGGACTGTCTGTTTTTGTGCACGCCTAACAATCCCACCGGATTACTGCCGGAGCGGGCGTTACTCGAGGCGATTGCCGGGCGCTGTCAGGCGCTAAATATTGCGCTGATTCTTGATGAAGCATTTATCGATTTTATCGCAGACGAAGCGGGATTTATTCCGCTGTTAAAGGATAACCCGCATATCTGGGTTCTGCGTTCACTGACAAAATTCTATGCCATCCCGGGACTGCGGCTGGGATATCTCCTTAACAGCGATGTGCAGGCGGTCGCGGCGATGAGGGCGCGCCAGATGCCGTGGTCGATCAACGCTTTTGCTGCACTGGCAGGGGAACAGGTGCTGGAGGATACCGCGTATCAACAGGCGACATGGCAGTGGTTGCGGGAAGAGGGCGGACGTTTTTATCAGCAGCTGTGTGCGCTGTCGGGACTAACGGTCTATCCCGGTCAGGCGAATTATCTTCTGCTGCGTTGCGAAACCGATCTCCAGCGCGCTTTGCTGACGCGACATATTCTGATCCGCAGTTGCGCCAATTACCCAGGTCTTGATGGACGCTATTTCCGCGTGGCAATACGCAGTCAGGAAGAGAACAACCGCCTGCTGGCGGCGTTAACCGAAGTGCTTAGCGATACAGCCCATGCTCATTGATATAGTCCAGCACCGCGTGCGGCATCAGATCATCACACGGTTCGCCGTTTTCCAGCCGCTCGCGGATGATCGTGGCGGAAATATTGAACCACGGCGTCTCGGCGAGATAAATTTTCCCTGCCGGTAGCTGGTGCAGATCGTCCGGCGTATTCGTCAGATGTTGATCCAGCCAATGCTGATGCTGTTCCTGCGCCATTTCAAGCGGATAGCCCGGACGGCGGCAGACAATCAGATGGGTATTGTCGAGAATGGTTTCGTAGTCGTGCCAGGTCGGGAAGGTCAGCAACGAGTCCTGGCCGATGATAAACGCCAGTGGGGCATCTGGACCTTGCTCTTCACGCCAGGCCTTTAGCGTTTGCGCCGTATAGGAAGGGGTGTCGTGCTTTAGTTCGCGCTCATCAAGGATAAACAACGGCTTGTCGGCAATTGCCAGTTCAAGCATAGTTTTGCGCTGTTCGCTCGTCGCCTCTGGCTGCGGGCGATGAGGAGGAACATTATTAGGCATCACGATGACCCGTGATAAACCAATCAGATTGGCCAGCGTTTCCACGGGTTTGAGGTGACCATAGTGCACCGGATCAAAGGTGCCGCCAAAGAGTGCCTGTAACGATTTCATATCAGCCATCAATAAAAACTTCAGCCAGCGCTTTGTGGCAAATCAGCAGTGAGAGCCCTTCAAGCTCCGCCCAGACCGACTGGCCATAGTCCTGCTTCAGCGTGATTTCCGTACGTGTCAGTAACTGGACCGCCTGACGTAACTGCGCCGGACTCAGTCGGTTCAGCGCGTCGCCAATCATGCCCCGACGGTTTTGCCAGACGCGATGCTTATCAAAAAGCGTGCGCAGCGGGGTATGGGCCGACTGGCGTTTCAGCGTAACCAGCAGCAACAGTTCACGTTGCAGGGTTCGCAGCAAAATAACCGGTTCGCTGCCTTCCAGACGTAACTGCTGAAGAATGTGCAGTGCGCGCTTACTTTTGCCCATGATCAGCGCATCCACCCAATGGAATGGGGTGAAGTGGGCGGCATCATTAACGGCCTGCTCGACGCGAGGCAGGGTGAGCTTACCGTCGGGCCACAACAAGGACAAACGTTCCAGCGCCTGCGCCAGCGCCAGCAGGTTACCTTCATAGCAATAGCACAACAGTTGATTTGCTGCGTCGTCCAGCTGCAAATTATTTTGTTTTGCGCGCGCCGCCACCCAGCGGGGAAGTTGCGCCTGCTCCGGCGTCTGACAACTGATCTGTACGCTTCGATCGGTCAGCGCTTTAAACCATGCGGCATTTTCCTGGGCTTTGCTGAGCTTGTTACCGCGGACGATCAGCAGCAGATCGTCATGCAGCAACTGAACCAACGTTGCCAGTTGTTCATTAATCGCGGCATTCGGACCGTTTTCGGGCAGCAGCAACAACAGCGTCTGACGGCTGGCGAACAGACTCATCGCCTGGCATTGCGAG
>NZ_JBFWLF010000234.1:0-7303 GCF_050252275.1 Citrobacter sp.
TTGAAGAAATGCTGGAGAAATTCAGGGTCGTCACTAAAGAAAGACGTGAAGAAGAAGAACAGTTACA
This sequence comes from Citrobacter sp., assembly GCF_050252275.1. NCBI lineage: Bacteria > Pseudomonadati > Pseudomonadota > Gammaproteobacteria > Enterobacterales > Enterobacteriaceae > Citrobacter > Citrobacter sp. Next base: position 68 of record NZ_JBFWLF010000234.1, read on the forward strand.
GCGTCAGCGCGCTGAACAGCAGCAGAAAATTAATACTTTGCTGGAAATGATGAAGGCCGCCGGACTGAGCCCGGAAGAGTTATTCAGCAATGACGCCGCGGCCATGCGAGTGGGTAAAAAACGCCAGCCGCGTCCGGCGAAATATCGCTATACCGATCTTAACGGGGAAAGTAAAACCTGGACCGGTCAGGGGCGTACGCCAAAACCGATTGCCCAGGCACTGGCGGCAGGTAAATCGCTGGACGATTTTCTGATCTAATTTTGTAAGCGGTGAGGTGTTCCTCACCGCTTATTTCCCGTGATTATTGAGGACGGCGATTCCACGGCATTTTGTCGAGCAATCGCGCCATGCCGCAAAAACCAGTCAGTCCGGCGAACAGCAACCCCGCGCCTACAAAACCGCTGAGCAGGAAAAAGCCGCTGTTGACGCTATATCCCAACATTACGCCCAGTAAGGCCAGCCCGCCTGCGGCAATTTGTACCTGACGCATCAGCGGAAGCGGCTGTGATTTATCTTCTGCCGTGGGGAAACCCGCCGCTTTCCAGCCGTCAATGCCCCCTTCCAGCAGCAAGACTTCAGCCGGTGCGGCAAGAGCCTGCAAGGTAGCCGCATTGTTTTGCGTTCGTTTTCCGGACTGACAATGGAAAATGACGCATTCACCTCGCAGCCTGGCAGGAAAGCCCCCCTGTTCGAGCGTGCTCAGCGGTGCGAGATGGGCCTGCGGAATATGTTCACGCAGATATTCGTCGGCATCGCGAATATCAATCAGTCTGGCGCCTTGCTCAATACGGGCCTTTGCGTCGCGCGGGGAAATCGTCCCGATGGTCATGTTCACTCCTTATGGACAATAGACGTTTTTCAATGTGGCAATGAGTGAATTCACCGCTGCATTTTTAATGAAATAGAGGATGCGCTGAGCATCGCGCTGGCTGCCAATCAGCCCTTCTTCGCGCATTTTTGCCAGATGCTGTGAAGTGGCCGAGGGACTTAACCCGGTGGCGCGTGCCAGATCGCCCGCGCTGGTGCCCGGTGAGCCGCAAAGCATACACAGGATCAGCAGTCGCTTAGGGTTGCTCATCGCTTTCAGCAGGGCCGCCGCCTGTTCCGCGCTGGCCTGGAGTTGTTCGAGTTCGCTCATCTTTATTTTAGTGTTTTCTAAATTAAGTAAAGTCTAAAATAAAAATGAAGCGACTGCCAGTGTAAAAATCGTAAAAGAGGGTAAAAGCGAGAGTGATAACTGGCGATCTCCGCTAAGCTCGCTACGCTTAGGGATAAAATCCCTTTTTAAACAATGAGTAATTTTTTTTTTTGGAGTGTATATGGGTTTCTGGAGAATTGTATTTACGATCATTCTGCCGCCGCTGGGGGTCCTGTTGGGTAAAGGATTCGGCTGGGCGTTCATTCTTAATATCGTTCTGACGTTACTGGGCTATATTCCGGGTTTGATTCACGCGTTCTGGGTGCAAACCCGTCCTTCATCTCTTTCTTAACCGCCATGATACCGCCCGATAGCGTGACGTTATCGGGCCACACCGGTCGCCGCGCCGTCAGAATTTTAAGCGAAACTTTCTGCTACACTTCCTGAGTGTTTATTGTCAACGATCGAGGTGGATATGGGACTTTTCAACTTTGTAAAAGACGCCGGGGAAAAACTGTGGGATGCAGTAACCGGTAATCACGATAAAGACGATTTAGCAAAAAAGGTGCAGGACCATCTGCATAAAACCGGTATTCCGGACGCTGACAAGGTGAATGTACAAATTGCTGATGGCAAGGCGACGGTGACGGGTGACGGATTAAGTCAGGAAGCGAAAGAAAAAATCCTGATTGCGGTCGGGAATATTTCCGGGATTGCCAGCGTGGAGGATCAGGTTAAAACCGACGCGCCTGCCGCCGAGAGTCAGTTCTACACGGTGAAATCCGGCGATACCCTGAGCGCTATTTCGAAACAGGTTTATGACAATGCCAACCTGTATAACAAAATTTTTGAGGCGAATAAGCCGATGCTTAAAAGCCCGGATAAAATATATCCCGGCCAGGTGCTGCGTATTCCGGAAGAATAAGCGCCGTCAGGATTTTTGCGCCAGTAGTTTACCGGTCATGGCCTGCTGGATAATAGGTATCGGCGTCAGTAAATGTTGGCGCATGAGTTCACTGGCGCGCGTCGCATCGCGCGCCAGAATGGCCTCCGTTAGCGTCTGATGCTGAATGTGTTTATCCTCCAGCATTTCAACCGACAAGACCGTTTTTCGCAGCCAGATAAACCGATAGCGCGCCGCGAGATCAAACAACCGTTCACGCATTTGCAGCAGATACTGCGAACCGCATCCGGCAACAATAGCGGTATGGTATGCCTGATGGCGTAAATCCCACTCATCCAGCAGGTGTTCACTGGCGTCGCTGGCCTCTAGCTTGCTGAGCATGTGGGCGCGGGCGAGGATCTCAGCTTCCCATTCGTCACCGCCGCGTTCAATCGCCAGACTTACCAGCATGGCTTCCATATTGGCCCGGGCGTCGAAAATATCGAGCAGTTCCTGCTCCGACATGGACGCCACCCGATACCCTTTTTGATTCACCACCGTGACCAGCCGTTCCGCCACCAGATGAGAAAGCGCCTCCCTGAGCGGCCCAACGCCAAGAGAATAGCGTGAAGTTAATAAACTCATGCGCAGTTTTTCATCAGGTTGATAAACACCACGGATAATATCGTTCTTCAGCCAGCGGTATCCATCTATGGCCGTCGGATGGGAAATGGCGGTCATGGTCTTACTCCTGAATCGTGTTCCCGGCCTGCGCCGGGAAATCATTTAACGGGTATTTTGCAGCGGTGTCTTTTGCCACAATACCAGTTTTTTCCAGCGCGACATAATCGGCACGGTGCAAATAATCCCCAGCCCCAATAACCCTGTGGAAATCACTTCCAGCTGTTGCGCCGGGCGGAAGAGCATCACAACCAGCACGAAGATGATAAAGCCAATCACCAGCCAGGTCAGCCATGGATAGAGCCACATTTTCAGTTTGATCTCGCCGCCTTCCGCCAGCAGGATTTTGCGCATCCTCAGCTGAGAAACGGCGATAACCAGATATACCAGTAGGGCGATGGCGCCGGAGCTGTCAATCAGGAACTTAAACACTTTTGCCGGGGCATAATAGTTCACGACGACGGTTAAAAACGCCGCGCCTGTCGAGAGTAACACCGCCACCCAGGGGGTTTTGCTGCGATTGATTTTACCCATCATTGCTGGCGCGTCGCCACGGCGGCTGAGGGAGTAGAGCATTCGCGACGCGGTATACAGCGCAGAGTTCAGGCAACTGGTTACCGACAGCAGGATCACACAGTCCATGATCAGTTTGGCATGCGGAATATGCAGCAGTTCCAGCACTGACTGATAGGAACCTACCTCTTTCAGACCCGGCATGTTCCACGGAATCAGGGAGACGACGACAAAGATCGAACACAGATAGAAGATCGAAATACGCCAGATGACCGAGTTAGTGGCGCGGACGATGTGCTTATCCGGCGTGTCGGATTCGGCAGCGGCGATGGTAACAATCTCAGCGCCCATAAAGGAGAACATGGTGATCAGCATGGCGCTTAGCACCGCGCCAAAGCCGTTCGGCATAAAGCCGCCGTGATCCCACAAGCGCGAAATACCGCTGACTTCAGCGTAAGGGTAAAAACCGCTGATCGCCGCGGCACCCAGCGCGATAAAGGCGAGGATGGCAATCACTTTGCACAGCGCCAGCCAGAACTCAAACTCACCGTAATTTTTGACGCTCAGCAAATTACTGCCGGTTAACGCCAGCGTGATGACCAGCGAGAACAGCCAGATCGGGACGCCGGGGACCCAGGAATTGAGGATGATGGCGGCGATATTCGCTTCAAGCGGGATCACCAGCACCCAGAACCACCAGTACAACCAGCCGATGGTGTAGCCTGCCCAGCGTCCGATGGCTTTATCGGCGTACGTGGAAAAGGAACCGGTGTCCGGTGTGGCGACGGCCATTTCGGCCAGCATCCGCATAATCATCACCACCAGTAACCCGGCGAACAGATAGGCCAGCAGGACCGCGGGCCCGGCCTGGGCTATCGCCACACTGGAACCCACAAACAGACTTGCGCCGATAACCCCGGCAATAGACAGCATGGTGACGTGGCGTGATTTCAGCCCGCCCCCTAAATCATGTGATTGCGACAGTTGCCCCATCTTATGACCTCTTTATTGTTATTGAACCGTTTGCCGGATGGCGGCTCCGCCTTATCCGACCTTCAGAGGAGAGGTTTTCCAGGCCGGACAAGACGCCGAGGCATCTTGTCCGGCAGCGCTACAGGCGTGTTAACCGTGTTTCGCCTCATCAAAACACTGGGCGATAATGTCCAGCCCCTGGCGGATTTGCGCCTCTTCAATGGTGAGCGGAACGAGGATGCGCAGCACGTTGTAGTACGGCCCACAGGAGAGCAGGATCAGACCTTTGTCGCGGGCGCGCGCGACGATCTCTGCCGTCAGTTTTGCATCCGGCTTGTTGTGGTCGCCGTCTTCAAACAGTTCGATGGCGATCATCGCCCCCATTCCACGGACATCGCCGATTTCACGATGCGTTTCGGCAATCGCCAGCAGACCGTTGCGCAGGGTTTTGCCGAGTTCGTTGGCTTTTTGCAGCAGATTTTCCTGCTCGAAAATGTTCAGGACCGCCAGCGCGGCGGCGCAGGCAATTGGGTTACCGGCATAGGTGCCGCCCAGTCCACCCGGCGGGATGGCGTCCATGACGTCGGCGCGTCCGGTGACGCCCGCCAGCGGGAAGCCCCCGGCAATGGATTTGGCGAAGGTGGTGATGTCCGGTGCCACGCCCATCTGCTCCATCGCAAACAGCGTACCGGTACGCCCCGCACCGCTCTGTACTTCATCGGCAATCAGCATGATCCCGTGCTCGTCGCAAATCGCGCGCAGGCGCAGCATAAAGGCCGGAGAGGCGGCGTAGAAACCACCTTCGCCCTGTACTGGTTCAATCACGATGGCGGCGATATCTTCCGGCGCGGCATCATTTTTAAAGATGCGGTGAATGCTGGCGATGGCGTCATCTTCGCTAATGCCATGCAGGGCGCACGGATAGAGCGCGCGATAGACGTGACCCGGCATCAGCCCCATTCCGGCAGAGTACGGGTTCACTTTCCCGGTCAGCGACAGGGTGTAGTGAGTGCGACCGTGGTATGCACCGCTAAAGGCGATCGTCCCCGTCCGTTTCGTTGCCGCGCGGGCGATCTTCACCGCGTTTTCTACCGCTTCGGAACCGGTGGTGACCAGCAGGGTCTTTTTGGCGAAGTCGCCCGGCACTTTCTGGTTCATGATTTCGCACAGTTGCAGATACGGCTCATAGGCCAACACCTGGAAGCAGGTGTGGGACAGTTTTTTCAGTTGCGCTTCGACTGCCGAGACGATCTGCGGGTGCAGGTGTCCGGTGTTCAGTACCGCAATGCCGCCAGCAAAATCCAGGAATTCACGGCCTTCCACGTCCCAGACCCGGCAGTTTTCCGCGCGCGCGGCAAAGATCGGATGAATTTGTCCTACGCCACGCGGGACGGCATGAGCGCGACGCTGCATTAATTCGTTATTGGTGCTCATCAGGTGTTCTCCAGTTGATTTATTATGAAAGGCCAATGCACAGGTATTTGATTTCTAAGTAATCTTCGATGCCGTATTTGGAACCTTCACGGCCAAGACCGGACGCTTTGATCCCGCCAAACGGCGCGACTTCGTTCGAGATAATGCCGGTATTAATGCCGACGATGCCGTACTCCAGCGCCTCGCCAACGCGAAAGACGCGGCTCAAATCGCGGGCGTAGAAATAGGCCGCCAGACCAAACTCGGTGTCGTTGGCCTGTCTGATCACGTCGGCTTCATCACTAAAGCGGAACAGCGGAGCCAGCGGGCCGAAGGTCTCTTCTTTGGCGACCTTTGCGTTGTCTGGCACGTCCACCAGAATGGTGGGCTGGAAGAAATTACCGCCCAGCGCGTGCGGTTTTCCGCCGGTGATGATGCGCGCCCCTTTTTCCAGCGCATCGGCAATATGCTCCTGCACTTTGGCGACCGCTTTCTCATCAATCAGTGGGCCGGTAGTGACGTCGGGTGCCAGACCGTCACCGAGATGCAGTTTTTCCACCGCCTGTTGCAGCTTCTCCGCAAAGCGCTCATAAACGCCGTCCTGCACATACAGACGGTTGGCGCAGACGCAGGTCTGTCCGGCGTTGCGGAACTTGGACGCCAGCGCGCCTTCAACCGCTTTATCGAGGCAGGCATCGTCAAAGACGATAAACGGCGCATTACCGCCCAACTCCAGAGAGACTTTTTTGATGTCTTTGGCGCACTGTTCCATCAACTGACGACCAATCTCCGTCGAACCGGTGAACGACAGTTTGCGCACCAGCGGATTGTGGGTCAGTTCGTTACCGACCGCGCCCGCCGAACCGGTGACAACACTGAATACGCCCGGCGGGATCCCGGCGCGGTTTGCCAGTTCCGCCAGCGCCAGCGCGGAGAACGGCGTCTGGCTGGCGGGTTTAAGCACCATCGTGCAGCCAGCCGCCAGTGCCGGACCGGCTTTGCGGGTGATCATCGCTGACGGGAAGTTCCACGGCGTAATGGCGGCAGTAACGCCAATCGGTTGCTTAATGACGATCAGGCGTTTGTCGGCCTGGTGTCCGGGAATGGTGTCGCCATAAATGCGTTTGCCTTCTTCGGCAAACCACTCAATAAAGGAGGCGGCATAGCTGATCTCCCCTTTGGCTTCTGCCAGTGGCTTGCCCTGTTCCAGGGTCATCAGGCGGGCGAGATCGTCCTGATGCTCCAGCATCAGATTGAACCAGCGACGCAGAATATTCGCCCGCTCTTTGGCGGTGAGGTCGCGCCAGGCGGGCAGTGCGCGGTTAGCGGCCTCAATGGCGTCGCGGGTTTCCGCGCTGCCCATTTTTGGCACGCTGCCCAGCGTCTTGCCGTTGGCCGGGTTGGTCACCGCAATGACTTCGCCGCTATCGGCATCGCGCCACTGGCCGTCGATCAAGGCCTGCTGACGGAACAACGTCGGATCGTTTAGTTGCATGATGGCTTCCTGTCTGAAAAAAGGATAACGGGTGAAAGCGGCGTGTAAGGTGTCCACGCTAAGTGCCGCACGCATCGTGCTTCCGGGGTTGCTATGGTTTGCCAGCAGCGTTTGTACCTGGCTGACGATGTGTGCGCCGA
>NZ_JBFWLF010000235.1:0-7194 GCF_050252275.1 Citrobacter sp.
CACTTTGTAAGCTCTTACTGTAGCCGTGTAAGAACTCCTTTGGCGCAGCCAACCGGCCGGGAGTCCCCCAACCATTTGCAGGGTTAACGGCAATGAAAACACGTAAAATTGGATTGGTGAATTATTTCGCCTATGGTTCAGGTGATTTTCTGGGAGCAGGCACCACGGCGCTCACGGCAGCCTGGCTGCTCTATTTCTATACGACGTTCTGCGGGCTTTCTCCTATCGAAGCGACCTTCATCTTTGCGGCTGCAAGGGTGCTTGATGCTGTCGTCAGTCCGCTGATGGGCTTTTTGACCGATAACTTCGGTTCCACCTGGCTCGGTAAACGCTTTGGTCGGCGTAAGTTCTTTATCTTGCTGGGGATCCCATGTGTATTCAGCTATTCACTGATGTGGGTAGGGGACATGGGATTCTGGTATTACCTGCTGACCTATCTGCTGTTTGATATCGTCTATACCATGATTCTGGTGCCTTACGAAACGCTGGTGCCTGAGATGACCGATGATTTCAAACAGAAAACCAAGTTTTCCGGTGCGCGTATCGGAATGGCGCAAATGTCCGCCATTCTGGCCTCTTTCCTGCCCGGCATTTTGTTAACCGCCTTCGGCAAGGACAACCCCATCTCCTTCTTTTATGCAAGCCTGGTGTTCTCAGTACTGTGCGCACTGATGCTGACTTTTGTCTGGTTCTTTACCTGGGAACGCCCGCGTGAAGAGTGGACGGAAGCGGCGCTGCGGGCGGAAGAAGAGAAAAAAAGTCTCACCTTCGGCCAGAGCATGAACCGCCTGTTCGTAGAGTTAAGTTCCACACTGCGGATTAAGATTTTCCGTCAACATCTGGGGATGTATCTCGGCGGTTACATCGCGCAGGACGTGTTCAACGCCGTCTTTACCTACTATGTGGTGTTTGTCCTGATGCAGGAAGCGTCAATGGCGTCGAATTTGCTCGGTACGATGGCGATTTTCCAGTTCATTGCGGTTATTGCCATGATCCCGCTGTGCATCCGTTTTGGGCCAGCGCCGTCCTATCGAATGGTCGTGGTGTTGTTCGGTCTGAGCTCGCTCTCTTACGCGGTGCTTTACTACGCCGGATTGAGCGACATTTACTCTCTGTTGCTGCTGGTTTCTGCGGTGGCGGGGCTGGGCCGCGGCGGTATCAACTACGTTCCGTGGAACACTTACACCTACATTGCGGATGTCGATGAAGTCATTACCGGTCAGCGCCGCGAAGGGATCTTCGCCGGGATCATGACCCTGACGCGTAAAGCGTCGCAGGCAGGGGCGGTGATGCTGGTTGGGATTGTCATGCAAATGTCGGGCTTTGTTTCAGGGCAGAGCACGCAGCCTGAAGCTGTCAGCCATACCATTCTGTTGATTCTCAGTTGCGGTACGCTGCTGGTGCTGGCCTGCGGCTTCCTGGTCTCCCTGCGCTTTAAACTGAATTTGCAGACCCACAGCACGCTGCGTGAAGAGACGGTGAAAATGCGCGAATCCGGTCGCACAATGCCGGAAAGTATTACCCCACAGGCACGCGCCACCGTCGAGATGCTTGCCGGGCTGCCGTATGAATCACTTTGGGGTAACAACAATATTGGTTACCTGAATCGTAATAAACCCGCGGCTCCTTCACTGAAGCAGGCTGCGATATGGAATTCGACTTATCACAGAGGGTAAAGATATGAAGGTTTGGCCTGTCAAACATAGCTCGTTACTGCGTCAGCCGGAACGGTTTATCTCACGGGAAGCGCTGAAAGCGTTAATTCAGACGGTGACGACCAATCTGGTGAACATCAAGGACGAGACGGGTCAATTTCTGCTGCGCCTGGACGACGGACGTGTGATAGACACCAAAGGCTGGGCAGGATGGGAATGGACGCACGGCGTCGGGTTGTACGGGATGTATCAGTACTACCAGCAGACCGGCGACGAAACGATACGCGACATCATCGACAACTGGTTTGCTGACCGTTTTGCCGAAGGGACCACCACCAAAAACGTCAACACGATGGCACCGTTTCTGACTCTGGCGTATCGCTACGAGGAGACGCGTAATCCCGCTTATCTGCCGTGGCTTGACGCATGGGCGGAATGGGCGATGTATGAGATGCCGCGCACCGATCACGGCGGTATGCAGCACATCACGCTGGCGGAAGAGAACCATCAACAAATGTGGGATGACACCCTGATGATGACGGTGCTGCCACTGGCGAAAATCGGTAAGTTGCTTAAGCGTCCTGAATATGTGGAAGAGGCGACCTATCAGTTTTTGCTGCACGTACAGAATCTGATGGACCGGGAGACTGGCCTGTGGTTCCACGGCTGGAATTACGACGGGCATCATAACTTTGCCAGTGCCCGCTGGGCACGCGGCAATAGCTGGCTGACCATTGTGATCCCGGACTTCCTCGAACTGGTGGATCTGCCAGAAAATAACGCCGTGCGCCGCTATCTGGTACAGGTGCTGAATGCGCAGATTGCTGCGCTGGCGAACTGTCAGGATGAAAGCGGGTTGTGGCACACGCTGCTTGACGATCCGCACTCCTACCTGGAAGCCTCCGCTACCGCAGGATTTGCCTACGGAATTTTAAAAGCGGTGCGCAAGCGTTATGTCAGTGCGGACTATGCCGAGGTGGCGGAAAAAGCGATTCGTGGAATTGTGCGGAACATTTCACCGCAAGGGGAGTTGCTGCAAACGTCTTTCGGTACGGGCATGGGCCACGATCTCGACTTCTACCGGGCGATTCCGCTGACTTCTATGCCCTATGGCCAGGCGATGGCGATGCTGTGTCTGACGGAGTATTTGCGGAAGTATTTCTGATAGCCTGAAAAAACAGAACCCGGCATTTGCCGGGTTCTGTTTATCGCTTACATGCGTTCTACGGTTTCGATACCCAGAGTATCCAGACCGAGCTTCAACGTTTTCGCCGTCAGCAGCGCCAGTTTCAGGCGGCTGTTACGAACTTCTTCGTTTTCTGCGCTCAGGATTGGGCAGTGTTCGTAGAAGCCTGAGAACAGACCGGCGACGTCATACAGGTAGGCACACATTACGTGCGGCGTCCCTTCACGCGCAACAACGGTCAGCGTTTCTTCAAACTGCAGCAGACGGGCAGCCAGTTGCGCTTCGCGATCTTCGCTGAGCTGTACCTTGGCGTTCGCCAGATCATTTTCATCCAGACCGGATTTACGGAATACCGACAGCACACGGGTGTAGGCATACTGCATGTAAGGCGCGGTATTGCCTTCGAAGGCCAGCATGTTATCCCAGTCGAAGATGTAGTCGGTGGTGCGGTTTTTGGACAAATCGGCGTATTTCACCGCGCCAATCCCGACGGCGTTGGCCAGTTTTTCCAGTTCGTCTGCCGGCATGTCCGGGTTCTTCTCGCTCACCAGACGACGGGCGCGTTCCAGCGCTTCGTCCAGCAGGTCTGCCAGTTTCACCGTACCGCCTGCGCGCGTTTTGAACGGCTTACCGTCTTTGCCCAGCATCATGCCGAACATGTGATGTTCCAGCGGCACGGCGTCCGGCACGTAACCGGCTTTACGCACGATGGTCCACGCTTGCATCAGGTGCTGGTGCTGACGGGAGTCGATGTAATAGAGCACGCGATCGGCATGCAATGTTTCATAACGGTACTTGGCGCAGGCAATATCGGTGGTAGTGTACAAATAGCCGCCATCTTTCTTCTGAATGATGACCCCCATCGGTTCGCCTTCCTTGTTTTTATACTCATCAAGGAATACGACGGTGGCGCCTTCGCTTTCGACGGCCAGACCCTTGGCTTTTAGATCGGCCACGATCCCCGGCAGCATCGGGTTGTACAGGCTTTCGCCCATCACATCGTCGCGGGTCAGGGTTACATTCAAACGGTCATAGGTGATCTGATTCTGGGACATGGTGATGTCGACCAGTTTGCGCCACATCTGCAGGAAGTATTCGTCGCCACCCTGCAGTTTTACCACGTAGCTACGGGCGCGCTCGGCGAAGGCTTCATCTTCGTCGTAGTGTTTTTTGGCTTCACGATAGAAACCTTCGAGATCCGCCAGCGCCATTTCACCGGCGTTTTCCTGCTGCTGTTTTTCCAGATACGCGATCAGCATGCCGAACTGAGTGCCCCAGTCGCCGACGTGGTTGGCGCGAATAACGTGGTGGCCGAGGAACTCAAGGGTACGCACGGCGGCGTCACCGATAATGGTGGAGCGCAGGTGGCCGACGTGCATCTCCTTCGCCACGTTTGGCGCGGAGTAATCGACAACCACCGTCTGCTTCGCCGGTTTAGTCACGCCGAGACGATCGGAGGTCAGCGCCTGTTCCACATGTTCCGCCAGGAATGCCGGGTCGAGGAAGATATTGATAAAGCCAGGGCCCGCGATTTCAACTTTGCTGGCGATACCGTTCAGATCCAGATGAGTCAGCACCTGCTCAGCCAGTTGTCGTGGAGCCATACCCAGTTTTTTAGCAACTGCCATCATGCCATTGGCCTGATAGTCGCCGAACTGTACTTTTGCTGACTGACGAACCTGCGGTTCGCAATCTGCAGGCGCGCCTGCAGCAATCATGGCCTGACTGACTTTTTCTGAGAGAAGAGCCTGAATATTCACCGGAATACCTTACGTTGATGAAGCGGGTTGATGTTTACCGCACCAGTTTAAGAATTAAGGGCGGGAGTATACTGCAAATGCCCCCCTGCGTCAGCACTGCGCAGCCGTAAGCGCGTACAGAAAATAAGCGTTAAAGGAGTGCATAAGCATGCATACCGCAAATCCTGCAATCTACGGTTGGTTGCGGGAGGTCAACGGAGTAAATTAGCGGCTTTGAACACCGATAAGAGCTCTTATTATGGCGAACTGGCAGACCATTGACGAACTGCATGATATTTCCGCAGATTTACCGCGATTCACTCAGGCGTTCACAGAACTTTCCACTCGCCTCGGTCTGGATGTTGCACCGCTTGAGGCCGATCACATTTCTCTGCGTTGTCATCAGAACGCCACTGCTGAACGCTGGCGTCGAGGATTTGAACAATGCGGCGAGCTGCTGTCGGAAAATACCATCAACGGGCGACCAATTTGTCTGTTCAAACTGCATGAGCCGGTGTGCGTCGCGCACTGGCGCTTTAGCATTGTGGAACTGCCGTGGCCCGGGGAAAAGCGGTATCCTCATGAAGGGTGGGAACACATTGAGATTGTCCTGCCTGGCGCTCCTGAAACCCTGAATGCCCGCGCATTAGCGCTGCTTTCGGATGACGGACTGAGCCAGCCGGGCATTTTTGTGAAAACCAGTTCACCGAAAGGGGAACACGAACGTCTGCCGAACCCGACGCTGGCGGTCACTGACGGGAAGGTCACCGTCAAATTCCACCCGTGGTCGATTGAGGCAATCGTCGCCAGCGAACAGCAACAGGAGTGAATATGACATTGCTGGAAATCTGTTGTTACAGCATGGAGTGCGCGCTTACGGCGCAGCAAAACGGTGCGGACCGCATTGAACTGTGCGCCGCGCCAAAAGAAGGGGGCTTAACGCCATCACTGGGCGTGCTGCGCTCGGTTCGTCAGGCGGTGACGATTCCGGTACATCCGATCATCCGGCCGCGCGGTGGAGATTTTTGTTATACCGACGGTGAGTTCGCGGCGATGCTGGACGATGTACGGACCGTGCGTGAACTGGGTTTTCCCGGACTGGTGACAGGCATTCTTGATCCTGACGGTCATGTCGACATGCCACGCATGCGGCAGATTATGGACGCGGCAGGTCCTCTGGCTGTGACCTTTCACCGCGCGTTCGATATGTGTGCTAATCCGTTAAATGCACTACATAATCTTGCGGAACTGGGTGTCGCCAGAGTGCTGACGTCGGGGCAGAAATCCGATGCAGTGCAAGGTTTAGCAAATATTATTGAACTTATTGCTCACCCCGGTGCTCCAATCATTATGGCCGGAGCGGGGGTTCGCGCAGAAAATCTGCCGCGTTTCCTGGATGCCGGAGTACGGGAAGTACACAGTTCCGCCGGAACCTTGCTGGTTTCACCTATGCGCTATCGCAATCAGGGTCTGTCAATGTCGACAGATAAGCAAGCGGATGAATATTCCCGCTATGCGGTAGACGGCAAGTCGGTTGCTGAAATGAAAGGAATCATTGTTCGCCATCAGGCCAAATGATTTTACCGTTGCATCATGTCGCCCAATATGATGCTTGCTCGTACCAGGCCCCTGCCCATTCAACAGGGGCCTTTTTTTACGCTAAATTTCGCTGATGAATGACGTTGTAGGCCGGGCACGCGAAGCGCCCCCGGCAAAATGCCGGATGCGACTACTGCCTTATCCGGCCTACAACCCACAACATCACGGCTTACGCGCAATTAATACGGCACGTAATGGAGCGGGGTAGCCTTCGACCGTTTTGCTGTGATCGTTCGGGTCGAGGAAATCGGCCAGCGATTCGGTGACCATCCATTCGGTACGGCGCTGCTCTTCGGTCGTCGTCACGCAGACATCCGCGATGCGAACATCAACGAAGCCGCATTTTTCCAGCCAGTTTTTCAGCGCCAGCGCGGAAGGGATGAAATAGACGTTGCGCATCTGCGCGTAGCGATCGCCCGGCACCAGCACAGTGTTTTCGTCGCCTTCCACCACCAGCGTTTCGAGCACCAGTTCGCCGTCTTTCACCAGTTGATCTTTCAACTGCCAGAGATGCTCCAGCGGGGAGCGGCGATGGTAAAGCACGCCCATCGAAAAGACGGTATCAAACGCATTCAGCGCCGGAAGTTGTTCTATACCCAGCGGCAGCAGATGCGCACGCTGATCGTTCCCCAGCAGCTTTCTCACCGCTTCAAACTGGCACAGGAACAGTTGCGTCGGGTCAATACCAACAGCCAGATGCGCGCCCGCGCCAATCATGCGCCACATATGGTAGCCGCTGCCGCAACCTACATCCAGAATCGTGCGACCGGTCAGATCCGACAGATGCGGCAGTACGCGATCCCATTTCCAGTCAGAACGCCATTCAGTATCAATGTTCACGCCATACAGCGAGTATGGCCCTTTACGCCATGGCATCAGATTTCGCATCAGGGTGTCGATACGCTTGATTTGCCCCGGGCTCAGCGGCGCTTCACTTTCCGCCGACACGCTGTGTAATAAATCAAGACGGAACGGCGTCAGTACCGGCAGAAAATCCACAGCGTTTGACCACTGC
>NZ_JBFWLF010000236.1:0-7184 GCF_050252275.1 Citrobacter sp.
TTTTACTCCTGCTGACGGTGGTCTTTATGCTGCTGGAAGTGCCGCAACTCCCCACTAAATTCCAGCAGATTATGGTCCGTCCGGTCGAGGGGATGGCCGCCATTCAGCGCGCCATTGATAGCGTATCGCACTATCTGGTGCTGAAAACGGCAATCAGTCTGGTCACCGGACTGGTGGTCTGGGGCATGCTGTCGGCACTGGACGTTCGATTCGCCTTTATCTGGGGGCTGTTGGCCTTTGCACTCAACTACATCCCAAACATTGGTTCAGTGCTGGCGGCGATCCCGCCCATCATTCAGGTGTTGGCGTTTGGTGGCCTGTACGATGCGCTGGTGGTGCTGGCAGGCTATCTGATCATCAACCTGGTGTTCGGCAACATCCTTGAACCACGCATCATGGGACGCGGTCTGGGGCTCTCTACGCTGGTGGTGTTTCTGTCGTTGATCTTCTGGGGTTGGCTGCTGGGTCCGGTGGGGATGCTGCTTTCGGTACCGCTGACCATTATCGTCAAGATTGCGCTGGAACAATCCGTTGGTGGGCAAAGTATTGCCATTCTGTTAGGCGATGCAAATAAAATGTGACCGACGTAAAAACGGCCTCCGCAGAGGCCGTTTCAACAGAACAACGGATTACAGCGCTTTCAGAATCGCATCCACGCTGGCTTTGGCATCGCCAAACAGCATATGGGTGTTCTCTTTGAAGAACAGCGGGTTCTGCACACCGGCGTAGCCGGTATTCATCGAACGTTTGAAGACAATTACGTTCTGCGCTTTCCACACTTCCAGCACCGGCATCCCAGCGATAGGACTGTTTGGATCGTCCTGCGCCGCCGGGTTCACGGTATCATTCGCGCCAATAACCAACACGGTGTCGGTATCGGCGAAATCATCGTTGATCTCGTCCATTTCCAGCACGATGTCGTAAGGCACTTTCGCTTCCGCCAGCAGTACGTTCATGTGACCAGGCAGACGACCTGCCACCGGGTGGATGCCGAAACGTACCTTGATACCGCGCGCGCGCAGCTTCTCGGTAATTTCCGCGACCGGATACTGTGCCTGCGCCACCGCCATGCCGTAGCCCGGGGTGATGATCACCGTATGCGAGTTTTTCAGCATATCCGCAGTCTCTTCTGCGCTGATCTCACGGTGTTCGCCCACTTCTTCATCACCACTGGACGCCGTACCATCGGTACCAAAGCCCCCTGCAATCACGCTGATGAACGAGCGGTTCATCGCCTTACACATGATGTAAGACAGAATCGCACCGGAAGAACCCACCAGCGCACCGGTCACGATCAGCAGATCGTTGCTCAGCATGAAGCCCGCCGCCGCCGCCGCCCAACCCGAATAGGAGTTCAGCATGGAGACCACGACCGGCATATCCGCCCCGCCAATGGACGCCACCAGGTGCCAGCCAAACGCCAGCGCAATAATGGTCATCACCAGCAGTGCCAGGACCTGCAAGCCAACGCTTTCGGTACGGACAAAAACCACCAGCAGCAGGAAAGAGACCACCAGCGCCGCGAGGTTCATTTTGTGACGGTTCGGCAGCATCAGCGGTTTAGAAGAGATCTTGCCGCGCAGCTTACCAAATGCCACCACTGAACCGGTAAAGGTCACCGCACCGATAAAGATGCCAAGGAACACTTCGGTCAGGTGAATATTAACCAGAATCGGCTCAAGGCCCGCTTCGTGATACAGATAGCTGTTGAAGCCGACCAGTACCGCAGCCAGGCCGACGAAGCTGTGCAGAATCGCCACCAGTTCCGGCATTTCGGTCATTTCAACTTTCTTCGCCAGACGAATACCAATCGCGCCGCCGATGATCATTGCCACCAGGATCCAGGCAACGTTGCCGGTGTCCGGGCCAAAAATCGTGGCAATCAGCGCAATCGCCATCCCGGCGATACCGAAGTTGTTACCCTGCTGAGACGTTTCATGTTTTGAAAGTCCCGCCAGACTGAAAATAAACAGGATCGCGGCAACAATGTATGCAGCTGTAACTAATCCTCCAGACATGTGTTACCCCTTAGTTTTTCCGGAACATTTTCAGCATGCGCTGAGTCACGGTGAAGCCACCGAAAATATTGATGCTGGCAATCAGGACCGCGATGAAGCTCAGGAAGCTAACCCAGCCGCCCTGGCCAATCTGCAATAGCGCGCCAACCACGATGATCCCCGAAATGGCATTGGTCACGGACATCAGCGGCGTATGCAGAGCATGAGAGACGTTCCAGACCACGTAGTAGCCCACCACGCAAGACAGTGCGAACACCGTAAAGTGACCGAGGAACTCTTTCGGCGCGACGTCTGCCAGCCAGCCGAACAGAATGATCACCAGCGCCATCAGCGCGTATTTACGCCACGGCGATGCCGGTTTTTCCGGCTCTTTTGCAACCGGTGCGGCTTTCGCAGCGGCCTGCGGTTGAGCAGATACCTGAATCGGCGGTGCCGGCCAGGTAATTTCGCCTTCACGCACGACCGTGACGCCACGCACGACCACGTCGTCGAAATCAACGGTGATATTGCCGTCTTTCTCTTTGCACAGCAGTTTAAGCAGATTAACAAGGTTGGTGCCGTACAGCTGTGAAGACTGTGTCGGCAGACGCCCTGGCAAGTCGGTATAACCGATCACCTTAACGCCGTTGGCCGTGGTTGTGACCTGATTGGCGACGGTGTATTCGCAGTTCCCGCCGTTTTGCGCCGCCAGATCGACAATCACGCTGCCCGCTTTCATGGAATCAACCATTTCGCGGGTGATCAGTTTCGGTGCTGGTTTACCCGGAATCAGCGCGGTGGTGACAATAATGTCGACCTCTTTTGCCTGCGCAGCAAACAGCGCCATTTCCGCTTTGATAAACGCTTCAGACATCACTTTGGCGTAACCGTCACCGCTTCCCGCTTCCTCTTTGAAATCCAGTTCGAGGAATTCAGCGCCCATACTCTGGACCTGTTCTTTCACTTCCGGACGGGTGTCAAAGGCACGCACAATCGCGCCCAGGCTGTTCGCAGCGCCGATGGCGGCCAGACCAGCAACACCGGCCCCGATCACCATCACTTTGGCTGGAGGGACTTTACCCGCAGCGGTGATCTGCCCGGTAAAGAAGCGGCCAAACTCGTGCGCGGCTTCCACAATCGCCCGATAACCGGCAATGTTTGCCATCGAGCTTAATGCATCCAGCGACTGCGCACGTGAAATACGCGGTACAGAATCCATTGCCATCACCGTCACATTACGCTCGGCGAGCTTTTGCATTAACTCTGGATTCTGCGCAGGCCAGATAAAGCTGACCAGCGTGGTGCCCGGATTGAGTAACGGAATTTCTGCATCTTCCGGTGCGTTAACCTTCAGAATGATCTCTGATTGCCAGACAGCGCTGCTATCGACAATTTCCGCGCCCGCTTCTACAAAAGCTTTATCGTCAAAACTCGCCAGTCCACCCGCGCCGCTCTCAACCGCGACGGTGAAACCCAACTTCAGCAGTTGCTCAACCGTTTTCGGCGTCGCTGCTACGCGGGTTTCATTGGTAAACCGTTCTTTTGGTATGCCAATTCGCATAATGTTCCCTTCCATCGGTATTTTTGATGATGGTTTGTCAGTTAACGTGGAATTGCGCAGGCAATTTCACGCAGGAGGTATAGGTTACCCCGGAAAAATAAAACAGTAACAAACTCTCTATAACGTACTGAAAATAGCGCTTGTGATCTAGCGCCAAAAAACAGTATTTGTCGGGTTATCAGCAAAACAGGAACGATTCAGCCTTCTGACCGGGATAATGACCTTCAATTCGTGGTGAAAGGCCCATAAATCGCTCATACGATGCGGCAAAACATGATTAAGCGCCACGGCAGATCAACTAATTAACATTAAATTAACTTATAAAATTCAGTACGTTCATCAGTTTTTACTGTGAAATGACCATTTTTTCGACATATCATAATTTGTTATCGACCTTGTGACCTCATCTGCTGTGTCGATTGAAAAATCACGCAGACAGTCACCGGGTTTAAATGCAATAATCAGCCACGTTTCTAGTCAATAACAATACCAGTACCTGGTTTGCGCAAGGCGAAGGATTATTTTTATGAAGCTTAAGAACACACTCCTGGCGTCCGCACTTCTTTCTGCGACGGCTTTTTCCGTAAACGCAGCAACAGAATTGACGCCGGAGCAAGCGGCAGCACTGAAACCTTACGACCGTGTCACGGTCACAGGCCGTTTTAATGCGATTGGCGATGCGGTGAAGGCCGTTAACCGCCGCGCAGATAAAGAAGGCGCCGCCTCATTTTATGTTGTCGATACATCTGATTTTGGTAACAGCGGTAACTGGCGTGTTGTTGCAGACTTCTACAAAGCCGACGCCGAGAAAGCGGAAGCGAGCAAGAACCGCGTGATCAATGGCGTGGTTGAATTGCCAAAATCAGAGGCCGTCATGCTGGAACCGTATGATACCGTTACGGTACAGGGTTTCTACCGCAGCCAGCCGGAAGTGAATGATGCCATCACCAAAGCGGCAAAAGAAAAAGACGCTTACGCCTTCTACATCGTGCGTCAGATCGATGCGAACCAGGGCGGCAACCAGCGCATTACAGCTTTTATCTATAAAAAAGATGCGAAGAAACGCGTGGTGCAGAGCCCTGACGCGATCCCGGCGGATTCCGATGCCGGTCGCGCAGCGTTAGCTGCCGGTGGCGAAGCGGCGAAAAACGTCGAAATTCCAGGTGTTGCGACTACCGCATCGCCGAGTTCTGAAGTTGGACGTTTCTTCGAAACGCAATCCACGAAAGGTGGACGTTACACTGTCACTCTTCCGGATGGCACCAAAGTTGAAGAGCTGAACAAAGCCACGGCGGCCATGATGGTGCCGTTCGACAGCATCAAGTTCACCGGCAACTACAGCAGCATGACTGAAGTCTCTTATCAGGTTGCCAAGCGTGCAGCGAAGCAAGGGGCTAAGTATTACCACATTACCCGCCAGTGGCAGGAACGTGGTAACAACATGACCATCAGCGCCGATCTGTATAAATAAGGCTCTCCGGTCATAAAATAAGGCGGCTTTATGCCGCCTTTCGCTTTATCAGGCACAAATTTTCCTCTGATCATTGCATGCAGTCTCTTCTCTCCGTAAAATCCCGCGCCTTAGTGGCTTTCACCATTTTTATGCGCTTTGCCACAATAATTATTCTCCATCGATCGTTTGTACCACGGGATAACCATGGAAAAGAAACTGGGACTGAGCGCTCTCACCGCGCTGGTTTTAAGCTCAATGCTTGGCGCAGGTGTTTTCAGTCTGCCGCAGAATATGGCCGCTGTCGCCAGCCCGTCGGCGTTACTTATTGGCTGGGCGATTACCGGGGCCGGGATATTGCTGCTGGCGTTTGCCATGCTAATCCTGACCCGTATCCGTCCCGAACTGGATGGCGGCATCTTCACCTATGCCCGCGAAGGTTTCGGTGAGCTGATCGGGTTCTGCTCGGCCTGGGGCTACTGGCTGTGCGCGGTGATTGCCAACGTCTCCTATCTGGTCATTGTCTTCTCTGCTCTCAGTTTCTTCACCGATACGCCGGAGTGGCGTCTGTTTGGCGACGGCAATACCTGGCAGGCGATCGTCGGTGCGTCGGTTCTGCTGTGGGTGGTGCATTTTCTGGTGCTGCGCGGCGTACAAACGGCGGCCAGCATCAACCTGGTGGCAACGCTGGCGAAATTGCTGCCGCTCGGTCTGTTTATCCTGCTGGCCTTTATGGCGTTTAAGCTTGAGGTTTTCAGCCTCGACTTTACCGGCCTCGGGCTGGGTGTCCCGGTCTGGGAACAGGTTAAGAACACGATGCTCATCACGCTGTGGGTATTCATCGGTGTGGAAGGTGCGGTCGTCGTCTCGGCGCGGGCGCGTAACAAACATGATGTCGGTCGCGCCACGCTGTTAGCGGTGCTCTCTGCGCTTGCCGTTTATCTGCTGGTCACTCTGCTCTCGCTTGGCGTAGTTGCCCGCCCGGAACTGGCGGAGATCCGTAACCCGTCAATGGCAGGTCTGATGGTCAAAATGATGGGGCCGTGGGGTGAGATTATCATTGCGGCGGGTCTGATTGTCTCCGTTTGCGGGGCCTATCTGAGCTGGACGATTATGGCGGCGGAAGTCCCGTTCCTTGCCTCAACGCATAAAGCCTTCCCGCGGATTTTCGCCCGTCAAAATGCGCAAGGCGCGCCATCGGCTTCACTGTGGCTCACCAACCTCTGCGTTCAGGTCTGTCTGGTGCTGATCTGGCTAACCGGTTCGGATTACAACACGCTGCTGACCATCGCCTCAGAGATGATTCTGGTCCCCTATTTCCTCGTCGGCGCCTTCCTGTTGAAAATCGCCACCCGTCCGCTTCATCAGGCGGTAGGTGTCGGTGCATGCATTTATGGCTTATGGTTATTGTATGCTTCCGGGCCGATGCACCTGCTGCTCTCCGTGGTGCTTTATGCTCCGGGTCTGCTGGTGTTCCTGTATGCTCGTAAGACGCATACGCATGATAACGTTTTGAACCGACAGGAAATGGTTCTGATTGGTCTGTTGCTGGTTGCCGCCGTGCCGGCGACCTGGCTGCTGGTGGGGTAAACGCATCCCATCGTTTGACGCTAATAGCCTGATTCGCAGGCCCATAAGGAGTTTTTCGATGGGAACCCAACACCCTCTGCCCATTTTAGTGACCGGTGGTGGCCGCCGTATCGGCCTCGCCATTGCCTGGCACTTTATCAACCAGAAACAGCCGGTGATCGTCAGTTACCGGACGCATTATCCGGCGATTGACGGGCTGACCAAAGCGGGCGCCCTGTGCATTCAGGCTGATTTCTCCACCAATGAAGGCATTCTTACCTTCGCCGATACGGTAAAAGAACGCGCCAGCGGTCTGCGCGCCATCGTCCACAATGCCAGCGCATGGATGGCAGAGAAGCCGGGAACACCGCTCTCTGATGTCCTGGCCTGTATGATGCAAATCCACGTCAATACCCCCTATCTGCTTAACCATGCGCTCGAAGGCATGCTACGCGGGCATGGTCACGCCGCCGCCGACATCATTCATTTTACCGACTACGTTGTGGAGAAAGGCAGTGACAAGCATATCGCTTATGCCGCCAGTAAAGCGGCGCTGGATAATATGACCCGTTCATTTGCCCGCAAGCTCGCGCCAGAGGTGAAGGTC